>DFKO01000089.1 GCA_002373855.1 Lachnospiraceae bacterium UBA3643 | reverse complement strand
ATATACGGAGAATTTCTCGGTGGAAACGTTCCCACAGATGTGATGATGCTTGATTTCTATTGTGGAGATGCTGACGATCCCGATGATTCTGTTGAACTTATCATTGAAAACGACGGAGAATCAACTAAAACCCAGACAGAAGGTACATACAGTTTAAATATGTTCTCAGGCTCTGAAAATGTATTTACAGCAGAAGCTGACTATATGTACAACATGGATTCTACAGAGTATGAAGTATCCGGTTCTATGTCATTTGAAGATTCAGATTCAAAGATATCCGTAGAGTCAGAAGGTACTCTCTCATCAACAGATACCGAGATTGACCTTGAATATGATTCACTCAAATTAACATTCAATGACGGTAGCGGTAAATACTCAGTAACATTCAAGGGTTCATATATTATCAGTGTTCTTGATGATGATGTACCCGGACCTAAGGGAACCAAGTACGAGATATTCAAGATGGATGAAGACGACTTTGAGGCTCTCGGCCAGGAACTTATGCAAAATGCAATGACATCTCCTCTCTATACTATGTTTAAGGAATATTTTTATTAAGTAAAAATGAGTACTGAAAAAGCACAAGATACACAAATGTATACTCTGTCAAATGTATCCTTTAGCTACGGCAAAAGGACAATCCTTGATAACATCGGTTTCTCCATGGAGTCCGGCAAATGCTATGCTCTCCTTGGGGCAAACGGATGCGGTAAATCAACGCTGATGACAATTCTGGCCGGCTCAAAAAAAGCTGCTGCGGGCACTCTCTCATTTCCGGACGGTACTGTATGCAACTTAAAGACCTCCGGCAGATCATCACTTATAGGATATGTACCCCAGGAGAATCCGCTCATAAATACATTAAACGGATATGACAATCTCCTCCTCTGGTATAAGGGTTCGGGCAGTGAATTAAAAAAGACAATACAGAGCGATCTCATACAGATGCTCGGTATAGACAGTTATTTAAAACGGACTGTATCAAAACTGTCAGGCGGAATGAAGCGACGTCTCTCTATCGCCATCGGTCTCATCAATTCTCCGAGGATACTCCTCCTTGACGAGCCATCTGCAGCCCTCGATCTGCCCTGTAAGCAAGATATAGCAAAGTACCTTGAGGAATATAACAAAAAGGGCGGCACCATACTCTTAACTACCCATGAAGAGGCAGAGTTGTCTCTTTGTGACAGATATATGATCTTAAAAAACGGACATATTACAGAGCATGAGCCCGGTATGCCCGTAGATAAACTGATTTCACTTTTTTAATACATCATGATCGCAGTCAGATTCTTTTTATTACAGTTTAAGCTTCTCATAAAGAGAATACCCCAGATGATCCTTGTTTTTCTGCTGGTGGTATTTCTTGCTTTATGTACTCTTTTTATGCTTAACAGGATCTATGACAAGCTTTCTCCCACCGAAAAAGAAAAAGATGCCAATTATATTGCTGTAGTCTGCCCTGACGAGGACAATACAATCCTTAAATATGCCAAGGATATCCTCGATCAGGTAATGGGTTCTGCCAGCAGTCTCTTTATGAAAAATGAAAATGATAAAGAAGGCGGCAACAAGCTCCTCAATATGTTTGCCGGTACAGGCGACCTCCTTAAATTTAAATTTATGGAAGAAGATGAAGCTTTAAATGCCATAAAGAATAATCAGATTCTGGCCGTCCTTTATCTTGGGCAGGATGATCTCAATAAAATACAAGCATGTCAGACAGCAGAACTGAAGATAATAGTCAGGGATGACTCCGAGTATATCCCTGTAATATGTGTTGAGCTTGTAAACTCTTTTGCAAGACTGTTAACAGCTGCCCAGGCAAGTTCACTTGCCATTTATGACATCTATACAAATACGGAGCTTGACGGCTCTCTCTATGGAGCCATGTATGATATAGATATGTCCAATTTCAGTTATGCCATGCACAGAAATTCCGTATATCAGAGAGTAACAGTGGACTTCTCAACAACCAACTCTCCAATTTCTTTTTATACTGCTACGGCACTTACTTTTATGCTTTTCCTTGTTATATCTGCCTTTACTCCCGCTCTTTCAGATTACGAGCCGTCTTTCTGTAAATGCTTTAAGACAAGGGGCATCGGCATCGTTGGATTTACGATCATCCGCCTTGTTTCCTTCTTTGTATTTCAGTTTGTAACTCTTACAGCTGTATACTCCCTTGTATATTTTGCTTTTGACAAATACTTTAATGACATATTTAATGAGTACGGACTGACGAATATGCTGGGCTTAAACCTTTCATACGGTAAAGCAATCCCCATCATAGCAATCTTTGCACTGTTTTCATCTGCTTATGTCATGTTTATTATTTCCCTCATTAAAAACAGTGAGGAGAGTCTCATGATATTCTTTATGTTTGCTGCCGGCCTCATGCTTTTGTCGGGATGCATCATCCCCTCCGCATTTTTCCCTGCAACATTCAGAAGCATCATGACTTTTCTCCCTGCATGGTATATCCACAAGCTGTTTTTGATGATCATAGAGGGCGTATCGATCACAAAGGCCGGTATGGTTACATACGGTATAGTATGCTCTCTGTTACTGGCTGTTTCGGCTGTATTAATAAACGTTATCAGATTAAGGACGGATTCAAACTATGAAAAATAGACCTGTATCATTATTTTTCAGACAGTTTTATATTACCGCCAAAAGGTTTGTCATGAAACCCTCGCTGTGGATACTCGTGATCCTCGTGGGCGGTTTTTGCATGTTTATACATACTACGGAAGAAAACGAGGATCCTACCTCAATCATCGGATACCATATTGAGGATATTGGCAAACGTCATGATGAATCTGACATCATCCGTGATGCCATTGATGAGTATGAAGGTTACTTTACATTTGAAGAGTTTGAAGATATTGATGAACTGGAAAATCAGGTTGCAACCACGAAGATCTCATGCGGATATGTGATCCCGTCAGATATATATACCAAAATCCTTGACGGCGACGACGACGGCATCATTACCACATTTGTAAATGCCGATACTACCCTTGAGTTTCTCACAAATGAGATATTCTTCTCTCTCCTGTTTAATGAGATTACGAGCAGGGAGCTTGCTGCCAATATTATGAGCGAAGCAGATTCTACAGACGCTCTTTACGATGCCGGAATCGATGAAGATTACATCCGGGATACTTTTCTTAAATATGCATCCCAGTTTGCTCTTAAAGGCGACTTTATATTCAGCTCCGAGATCCTTGATAAAGAGGATTTAGAGTGGCTTGCAGAGATCAAAGGCAGTGAAGGAGGCTCACGGATCATCGCTGAGTTTTCTCCTGTCTCATCTTCTTTAAACGGCCTTATAGCCATGATAATCAATATAGCAGCGGTATTCGGTGTCCTTGATTATTACAGAGAGCGCCGCAATTATCTGACTAATTATATACGCTTTTCCGCATTTTCTATAATCATCCCCACATTCCTGCTTGGAATCGCCGGTGTGATATGTATTATCCTAAGCGGCAACAGTGAGGGCGTCTTATATGAAATCGCAGCCATGACATGTTATTGCGGTTTTTTATGCATTATCAACTTCTTGCTCTGCCATATCATCAGGAAGCCGGTTATTTTCTATACATTGCTTCCTTTTTACCTGATGGCATGCTTTATCTTTACGCCTGTTATCTTTAATATTACGGACCTCATCCCGGCGTTAAAACCGGTGACGTATCTTTTTTTGCCGAATTATTACTTTAAACTATAATGCTGAAATGTTATATAAAAAATATAATAAGTAAGTAGCAAGGTTGTATCTGCATTTGCTTCTGAACGATTAAAGGTGCGTTTTTAGCAGCTGGGGAAATCCAGCGTTTACAGAACGTTACGGTTCGGTGCAGGTTTGTGAGACAGCACGTATTGGGCTGGCTCACATGCGCCGAACTGTTAAGTTCTGTTAACGATTAGTTCCACAGCGCGTTGCACCTGTTCAGAAGCAAAGCAGATGCAGCCAGACCTCAAAGTCATTTTACTAATTTCTCTTCATCAATATCTCCATACCTTCATTTAGTCCCTCCACGGTCAGGGGCAGCATAGGAAACATGGCTTTTATGGCGGTCTCGGCTTCTCTCCACGGGGCTCTGCCGACTGCCATCTTGGGATTGAGCCATACAATTTTCTTGTATTTATTCTTCATCATGGTGAGCCACTCATGACCTGAGTATCCACCGTTTGGTCCTCTGTAATTACCGTCCTTGGCATACAATTCCTCCGGTGCCATTGCGGCATCGCCTACAATGATGACTTTGTAGTCTTTATCCAGATTCCTAAACATCCACTCTGTCTCTATCCAGTCTCCGTTTTCACACTCCGGAGTCTTGTATACATGGGAATAGATACAGTTATGAAAATAATATGCCTTGACATCCTTATAATGATTCGACTTATTTACAGACTGGAATAGTTCATTAAGAAGTGTGCAGTACGGTATCATTGTTCCGCCCGAGTCCATGAGGAGCAGCAGTTTTACCGTATTTTTCCTCGGTCTGTCCATCACTATCTGAAGGCAGCCGCCGTTATTGCATGTCTTGTCTACAGTCTGATCTATATCAAGTTCCGTCTTTGGTATATCGAGCTTACTTGAAAACTGGCGCAACTTTCGAAAGGCCATCTGAAACTGTCTGTTATCGAGGGCTCTGTCATCTCTGAAATCCCTGTATCGTCTTGCACCTACTACAGAAAATGCCGACTGATATCCTGTGGCACCACCTACTCTGATACCTCCGATATTACCGCCTGTATTGCCAAAGCTGGTCTTGCCCATGGTACCGATCCAGTATGCTCCGCCGTTGTGTTCGCTGTCCTGATCCTTCAGGCGCTGTTTAAACTTGGTCTCCACATCATTTTTATCGATGGCTCCGGACTCTACCGAGTTCAGATAATTTTTGTCCATCTCATGGAGCATCTCGTTCATCTCCGGCTTATCCAGCCATCTGAGCATCCTGTCGGTAATCTGGTCATCAGAAAAGATACCTTTAAAATATTCTTCAAAAGCGAGATCGAACTTATCAAAATCCGTCTCGCTCTTAACCAGTATTGATCGCGCAATATAATAAAATTTTGAAAGCGAACTCTCGCAAAGCCCCTTATCAAGAGCATCCATCAGTGTGAGCCACTCGGATAAGGTTATATTTAATCCTTTTGCTTTGCAGGTATCGAAAAAATCAATAAACATCCGTTAATCCTTATGTATTGGCATAATGTCTGACTGTTTCAAGATCTTCATCTTTCTTTATGATAACTCCGATAAACGGAAGCTTCTTTTTTAGATCATCAAGGGGTATACCGCCTCTTTGAAGGGCATTTACCCAGTCTATCAGTTCTGATGTGGACGGTTTCTTGCGGACATCCTTGATGCCTCTTATCCAGTAAAATACATCCATCGCATTATT
This sequence comes from Lachnospiraceae bacterium UBA3643, assembly GCA_002373855.1. Lineage (GTDB taxonomy): Bacteria > Bacillota > Clostridia > Lachnospirales > Lachnospiraceae > NK4A136. The sequence goes on along the minus strand of DFKO01000089.1, from coordinate 1,123 downwards.
AAGGAGATTTTCCTCAATGTCGGGATAATGAGTCTTTACGATCTCTTCCATCAGGTCTTTATCGGGGAAATCGATATAGTGGAATATACATCTCCTGAGGAACGCATCAGGCAGTTCCTTTTCTGCATTTGATGTAATGATGACTATAGGTCTGTGCTTTGCCTTAACAGTCCTCTTGGTCTCATGGATATAAAATTCCATCTGATCAAGCTCCCAGAGAAGATCGTTTGGAAACTCAAGATCAGCTTTATCAATCTCATCAATGAGGAGTACTACCTGCTCGTCTGCTTCAAATGCTTCACCAAGCTTGCCAAGTTTAATATATCTGGCAATATCGTCAACGCCTTCCTCTCCGAACTGTCCGTCATAGAGACGCTGTATCGTATCGTATGTATACAGACCTTCCTGAGCCTTTGTGGTCGATTTGATATTCCAGATGATCAGTTTTTTGCCGAGAGATTTTGCAACGGCCTCTGCCAGCATTGTCTTACCTGTACCGGGTTCACCCTTAACAAGTAAAGGCTTTTTTAATGCGATGGCAACATTTACCGATGCTAGAAGCTGCTCGCTTGCAACATATTCTCCTGTGCTCATAAAATTTTCAGCCATGTGTAATCTCCCTCTTTTGTTTAATTAAATATTTCCAAAATTAATCCCAGTTAAGTGAGCTGTGCTCCTCTACTGCGTCTCTCTCCATGATATCCTTAAATGCATCGATTGCTTTCTTGTCTTCAAAGAGTATTGCATTTACTTCTGTGATTATGGGCATATAAATGTTGTATTTCTTAGAGAGCTGATATCCTGCCTTTGCGGAATATACTCCCTCAACAACCATCTTTACTTCGTCCATGGCTTCCTTCATGGTCTTGCCCTGACCCATGAGGATACCTGCTCTTCTGTTTCTCGAGTGCATACTTGCACATGTTACTATGAGGTCACCTATTCCGGAAAGTCCTGCAAATGTCTCGGGATGACCGCCCATTACGACACCGAGTCTGGTGATCTCGGCAATACCTCTTGTGATAAGTGCAGCCTTTGTATTATCACCGTATCCGAGTCCGTCCGCCATACCGGCAGCAAGTGCTACCACGTTTTTAAGGGCCGCTCCGAGCTCAATACCGAG
>DFKO01000102.1 GCA_002373855.1 Lachnospiraceae bacterium UBA3643 | reverse complement strand
GCGCGGTCGAAGATTTCATCAGGTGTGCTGCCTGATGACTTCTTCTCACCAAGGTGTTCATTCTTCCACTCTTCTGCTGCCTTAGCTATCTCTTCTCTGTATATGAAGTCAGCTTCCTGTACGATGCGTACCTTCTCAGCAGTTACCTCACCTATTATACGGATGCCAAGTCCCGGCCCCGGGAACGGCTGACGGAATACCAGATTTTCCGGTATACCAAGCTCAAGACCTGCTTTACGTACCTCGTCCTTAAAGAGGTCTCTGAGCGGTTCGATGATTTCTTTAAAGTCTACGAAATCAGGAAGACCTCCAACATTGTGGTGAGACTTGATCACTGCTGACTCACCGCCAAGTCCTGACTCAACTACGTCAGGATATATGGTTCCCTGTGCAAGGAAGTCTACTTTGCCAATCTTCTTGGCTTCTTCCTCAAATACACGGATAAACTCTTCACCTATTATCTTACGCTTTCTTTCAGGTTCTGTTACGCCTGCAAGCTTGCTATAATATCTTTCCTGTGAATTGACTCTAATAAAGTTAAGGTCAAAGTTTCCTTTAGGTCCAAATACAGCCTCAACTTCGTCTCCCTCGTCTTTTCTAAGGAGACCGTGGTCTACGAATACGCATGTAAGCTGCTTACCTATGGCTCTTGAAAGAAGACCTGCTGCCACAGATGAGTCAACGCCGCCTGAGAGTGCAAGGAGAACCTTACCATCCCCTACCTTCTCTTTAATTGCCTTAACTGTACTTTCTACGAACGCATCCATCTTCCATGTTCCGGCACATCCGCAGATATTTCTGACAAAATTATGGAGTATCTTTGTTCCTTCAAGGGTATGAAGGACCTCCGGGTGGAACTGGATAAGGTATAAGCTCTTATCTGTATTCTGGGCTGCTGCCACAGGACAGCTTTCCGTATATGCTATAGAAGTAAATCCGGGTGCAAGCTTTGAGATATAGTCATTATGGCTCATCCAAACCTGGGTAACCTTAGTATCATCCTCAGCAAACATAGGACCTGTTACATTGTCATATTTAAGGTATTTGCCACAAGACTTTTCATTATCTGTTATGGGTCCCGCAAATGGCTGATCAGCATTTAGTTCAAAGCCTACTCCGTCAAATAAAGCAGCCTTTGTATTAACCAGCGTCCTGGTCTTGCCATACTCCCTGTTATCAGCCTTCTCAACTTTACCGCCGAGTACATGAGTCATCAGCTGGGCGCCATAGCAAAGTCCCAGCACAGGACAGCCTATCTCAAAAAGCTCCTTTGTTGCAGATGGTGCGCCCTCTTCATAGACGCTGTTAGGACCACCTGTTAATATGATACCCTTGGGATTCATGGCTTTAATCTCAGCCAGATCTTTTTTATATGAATAGATTTCACAGTATACATTACACTCTCTGACGCGTCTTGCCACGAGCTGATTGTACTGACCACCGAAATCGATTACGATGACTTTTTCTTCCATGCTGCTTGTGATACCCATGACGGATTCTCCTTGATAAATATATTGGAATACATCTTTAGATTAGATAGAAGTTATTTTAACAAACGCTCATTATTCTTTCAACAGTAGGACTTTATCAAAATTTATTGTATAATAGGCTGGTATAGTATGAATATATATAAGTGTTTACGAAAAGGGGATTTTTATGTATCGTGTCATAGCAGTAGACGATGAGGCACTTGCCATCAGGCGTTTTGAGCACATTGTTCAAAGGGAGGACCGGCTGAATCTGGTTGCCACCTTTACCGACTCAAACAAGGCTCTCGAATATGTCAAAAACAATAAAATAGACATCGCATTTCTCGATATAGAGATGCCTTCTCCAAACGGACTTGAACTCTCGGAACTTTTACTTGAGGCCGATCCGTATATCAGCGTGGTATTTGTAACCGCTTTCGATCAGTACGCTCTCGAGGCCTTTAAGGCCCACGCCATCGGCTACCTGTTAAAGCCCCTTGATCTAAAGGATTTAAAGGCCCAGATAGACCAGATTGAGCGTACAAAACAGCCGAGAGAAGATATGCCCGCAGCAGTTTCTCAGGCAGACACCAAGAAGATAACCGTCCACTGTATAGGCCAGTTTTCATGCTACTGTGCAGGCAAGGAAAAAGAGCCCGTCAGCTTCAGAACTGCCAAGACTGCAGAGCTCTTTGCCCTCCTTATCCAGCATTACAATGCACCTATGTCAAAGTACTCCATACTTGATGCCATCTTTCCCGATACGGATGATGAAAAATCAAACAAGCTCTTTTACGTGAGCTGTTCATACTTAAGAAGTGCTTTTGCAAAGTATGGCATCACAGATCTCCTCATCAGAGAAAATGACAGCTACAGGTTAAACACGGATATAGTTGAGTGCGATTACATAAATATAGTAAAAGCATCCGACAAAATGAATTCCATGTCCCTCGAGGATCTTGAGGCCCTTGCCAAACAGTGCAACGGTGAGTATCTCATGGGCAGGGCATATGAATGGGCATTTGAAACAAAGACATATGTAGAGACAATCTCCCGCCGGATACTGCTTTCTCTCTCTGATGCATATATTGATGAAGGCAGAGATCTTGAGGCCGCCCAGCAGCTTGAAAAATATCTCATCGGCGATCCATGCAACGAAGAGATAGTCGAGAGACTTATGACACTGTATGCCGACCTTGGCCAGATGAACAGGGTCCGCGCAATATATGATACGTTTAAGGCAAAGCTTTACGAACAGTTTAAATTAAAACCGTCAAAGAATATAAGAGCACTTCTCGGACCTGATTCAGAGGAATAACTTTTTATGAACAATTATTATAAAAGCACCATGATGATAATAATAACGCTGTTAGTATGCATTATCATTATCGGTATTGCTTTTTCGAATGCACCGGCATTAAAAACAAGCCAGGGTGAGGGAGAACTGATCCTTGGTGCCGAGCTTGCAAATAATCACTACCTGGTATCGATGGGTGATTTCTTTAAGGAAGTCCCCAGTGATGTATCAGGTATGAAAAAATATACTCTTAAAGTTGTTCTGCCTACAGTAGAGGCCGATGTCTTTTTCAGAATTCCCGCCACATTTTCAAAGTTCAGAATATTTATAGACGATCAGAAGCTGATCTCCATAAGATGGAGTGATATTCAAGATGCGGAGTATCCTACTGTCAGACTCCTCTCCTATCATCCTGAAAAACCCACATTTACAATTACCTGTTATATAGACAGCAACTCATACGAAATCAATTCCGCATATACCAACATTACGAGGACATGTGATTTCTACATAGGTTATTCCAAAGAGATAAAGCTGTTCCAGAACGTCGCAGAAGTATTTGAATTCGGATTATTTTTGCTATGTCTCTTTTATTGTTATTCCCAGCTGATTGAATACTTTTACAGGAGAAATCATTTCTTCAATATTGTATTAGCTATTTATTCTTTAACAATTGCAATAGAAATACTATTCCACGGTCAGTTTTTACATCGTTACTTTTTTGATCCTATCTCCATGACAACAGGTATAAGGATCATCATAGTTACATATACTATCCGAAACCTGCTTATCATGCTTCTGACCATGCATATTTTCCGGATTCACCTGCTTAAGAATTTTTATATCCTGCTGATAGTTACGCTGACTTCTCTTCAGCTGGTTCCTTTATTTGTTCCGAGTATGCTCTACTATTATCTGTATTACATCTATCAGATCATCAGTATCATATGCCTTGGTTTTTGTCTTGCCCTTGCCCTTATCTACTACAGGCTCAAGTCTGTAACACGTACATCATATTATATATGCGGCTGTATTGTCCTTATTATGGGTAATTTCCTGGCTGCTGCTCTCGTAAAGGGATATACAGCATATTACGGTTTCACCCAGTTAAGCTTTGTCATGTTTATCTTCTTTGTAAACAGCTGGACCAGAAAGATATATTCAGAATCTATGGATAATATCAAAAATATTTCCGCAAGCATGAAAGAGGCAATCTTTAAGTTTCAGGAGAATCGGAGTACATATATCACTGCACACCTCCGCCCGTCTACTATCTACAATTCACTGGATGTCATCAGAGAGAATATTGATACAGATCAGGATACTGTAGATAGCATGATTCAGGCACTGTCAAAATAT
>DFKO01000033.1 GCA_002373855.1 Lachnospiraceae bacterium UBA3643 | reverse complement strand
TGGTAAAAAGTATAAAAACTGCTGTATGGCAAAAGATAGATTATAAGGTTTTATAAAAACCGAAAATAAAGGTGGTGAGCAGGTTGGTTGAATTAGACCAGATGAAATCAGAATTATTAACCTATGAAAGTCCACTTGCGGAAGTAAGGGATTCACTTTGACTTAGCAGGTAAGTCAAGGCGCATAGAAGAGTTGGATCTTGAGATGGCAGCCCCAGGATTTTGGGACAACCCGGAGCGCAGCAACAAGCTGGTAAGGGAAGCAAAGAATCTCAAGGACACAGTAGATTTATTAAACAATTTAAGCCAAGCATATGACGATATACTGGAACTGATAGGTATGGCATATGAAGAGGGTGACCCGGAGCTCGTACCTGAGATCAGGGCAGAGCTTGATGATTTTGAGACAAAACTTGAGAGCATCAGACTCCGGACGCTTCTTACAGGTCAGTATGATGCATGCAATGCGATCATCCGTATAAATGCCGGTGCAGGTGGTACAGAGAGCTGTGACTGGGCCGGTATGCTTTATCGTATGTATACGAGATGGGCAGAGCGCAAGGGCTTTACTGTAGAGGTACTCGATCTTCTCGATGGAGATGAGGCGGGTATTAAATCTGTTTCGTTCCAGATAAACGGTGAGAATGCATACGGATATACCAAGTCGGAGCAGGGTGTTCACAGACTCGTCCGCATCTCTCCCTTTAATGCTCAGGGCAAGCGTCAGACATCTTTTGTGTCTGTGGATGTTATGCCTGAGATAGAGGGCGATGCAGGTATTGAGATCAGGGATGAAGATTTAAAGATTGATACATACAGGTCATCGGGTGCCGGTGGTCAGCATATCAACAAGACATCTTCTGCAGTCCGGATTACACATATCCCTACAGGTGTCGTTGTGGCATGTCAGAATGAGAGATCCCAGTTCCAGAACAAGGACAAGGCTATGCAGATGCTTCGCGGTAAACTCCTTGCTTTAAAGGAAGCCGAGGAGGAGGCAAAGCTTAAAGGTATTCAGGGCGACCTGAAAGCTATTAACTTTGGCAGCCAGATCAGGTCATATTTCCTTCAGCCTTATCAGATGGTAAAGGATCACAGAACCGGAGAGGAGTGTGCCAATGCATCGGCAGTCCTCGACGGTGATATTGACCGTTACATAAACGCATATCTTAAGAAAAAGAGTCTCGGAACGTTATCGGATACACCGATTGAGTAATTTACTCAGTTTTTGTCTTTTCAGCTTGTGAACATAATTCCTGATAGTATACGGCGTTACAGCAGCATAAGTACGGATACACGTAAAGCAACCCAATTCCGAATGACAGGAGGCCTGCGATGAGCAGCGGTATGAAACTGCACCACATCTTTATGAGGTAGCCCCTGGGTACGCTCCTGTTAAGCCATGATGTCATGGTCATCACGAGAGCTGGATTGTCTTTCTCTATGTCATGGATCAGGAAGTATGCCGGTACGAGCTGCATCTTGATATTGATCATAACGATAAAATACAAAACATAAACAACTGATTTCATGATCAGATTATCTGCATATACAGCAGGGACCAGTGACACGGTGAGGGAGAGGAGTATGGCGGGAACCGTCTCAATAAATGCGATCCATATGGCCAGCCCTCCCATGTTTCTCTTGGTGCGCATGGCAGTAAAGAAATCACCGATATCAGTTTTCTCGCCGAGGGATAGCTTTAAAAAGCAGGCGGACAGACCGATACTGATATATGCCGAAATTGCATATGACACAAAACATGCGATGATGTATATCACTGTCTGGAGAAAACCTGAGCCCGCAAACAGTGTGGGTATCATGGCTGTAGTCATGTTGATAAAGAAATAAAATAAGGCAAGGCGTACACCAAAAGAGTAATGCCCTGCCAAATCTGTTCTTGCTTTACTTTTAATATCTGCGATTGTGATCATTAATACTTTCCTGACGATTAAACGGTTTTGTCAAAGTTTCCGCCTGTCGTCGCATCCTTTGTAAATGATTTGAAATTTTTTAAATAAGGGTTTTCTTTTTCGCCCTTGGGATAAGCAATCTTTGTTGTGGTCAAGCCACCGCATATATATGAGCGCCCGCACTCGGGACATATGGCGGTCTTTATAGATACGCTTGCCTGGAGTACTTTGCCGTCTCCTGTGGCAGCTTTTGCATAAGCATTATTTACATGTTCCTGCTCATGAGCCCGCACTCTGCTGGCTGCACTCTCGGGAGACATTTTCTGAGGCGACTTAAAGGAAACCATCTCATCGGAACCGTCTACATACTTTCTGTTTTTGCATGTCTGACATTCCTCTTTCTTGGCAGTGCCCTTTATGGGATCGTCTATATTTGATTGTACGTCTCTCTGGATACCGTATGAACCATATACTCCGGATGTGCCGGATGTACTGAACGGCCCGCCGATACCGCCTACAGATAGTGACATACTTTTGCTCCTTACAGATTATCTGTTGTATCGCCTGTTATCATATTCATCTGCTCATCGAGGGTTACACCATATACTTCCTCGTATGCAGCATTTACTCTTGCTCTGTATTCCGGGTCTGTCTGAAACTTGTATACCGAGTAACTGCCCATGCCTACTGTTACGACCAGTATCATGGCGCACATCGAACTGCCAAACATGGCTCCGAGGCTCATCTTTTTATCCTC
>DFKO01000155.1 GCA_002373855.1 Lachnospiraceae bacterium UBA3643 | reverse complement strand
AGCTGGGATGAGTATTTTATGGGAGTATCAAAGCTTGCGGGTATGAGATCCAAGGATCCCAACACCCAGGTGGGAGCATGCATAGTCAGCCACGACAATAATATACTCTCTATGGGCTATAACGGGTTTCCCAAGGGATGCAGTGATGATGACTTTCCGTGGGAGAGGGAAGGTGACTTTGGAGAGACAAAGTATGCCTATGTGACCCACAGTGAGCTAAACGCCATCCTTAACTACAGAGGCGGTTCTCTGGAAGGCACAAAACTGTATGTATCTCTTTTTCCGTGCAATGAATGTGCAAAAGCCATTATTCAGGCAGGTATAAAGACAGTAGTATATGATGATGATAAATATGACGGAACGCCGAGTGATCTGGCTGCAAAAAGACTTTTTGACGCAGCCGGTGTAAGGTATTATAAGTATCAGCACTCCGGCAGAAAGATTTCTTTTGACATATAATTTAGATGCATATCGATATTTCGAATCTGAAAAAAAGAATATTGACTGTTCTTTTTGTGACAGCCTCTATGGTTTTTTTTAGTGTGACGGCAGTACAGGCCGGCTATATAGATGATATGCCCGGTACCCCTTTATATGATGATCCGAGCGACACTAAAGAGAAGCTCGATGAGGCAGAGCGTCAGAAGGAAGAGAAAAAAGCAGAGCTTGAAGCAGCCCAGCTCCAGCTCCAGTCTACTCAGGAAAACCTGACGGAGCTTGAGGGATTAAAGGGTACATACGAAGGAGAACTGGCAGTTTTAAACGGTCAGATGCAGGAGGTCGCTGACAATCTTGCCGTTATCGAAGCAGAGCTTGCTTTAAAGGAAATAGAGCTGTCTGAGACCCAGCAGGCCCTCGATGAGACTGAGGCACTCTGTGAGCAGCAGTATTATGCAATGAAACAGCGCATTAAATTTATGTATGAGAGCAGTGATACGATGTATATCGATCTCCTGGTCTCATCAGGCAGTTTTGGAGAGTTTCTGAATTATTCCGATTATATAGAAGACCTGGAAGAATATGATCGTATGATGCTGGAGACATACCAGCAGACGCTCCAGACCATATCTGAAAACAAGGCACTTCTTGAGCAGCAGCTTGCAGATATACAGGCACTTGATGATGCTGCCGTGGAGGAACAAAACAAGGTAAACGGACTCATCAATACCGCAGCTCAGAATCTCGCTTCAACAGCCGATTCGATTGCCGGAGTGGAAGCCCTGGCCGATGCATATGAGCAGGAGTGCATTCAGAAGCAGCAGGAAAAGGAAGCGGCCGATGCCAACTATGCTGCCATAAAAGCCCAGTATGAAGAGGAACTAAGGCTCTCCCAGGAAGCAAAAAATGCCGCCTGGAGAGATATCTCCGAAGTCAGTTTTGAGGAGGGTGACAGGTATCTGCTGGCAAATCTGATCTACTGCGAGGCAGGCGGTCAGAATTATGAAGGCCAGCTTGCAGTAGGTGCGGTTGTGATCAACAGAGTATTGTCTTCCAAATATCCGGGTACAGTTACCGGAGTCATATATCAGAGCTATCAGTTTTCGCCGGTAAATGACGGTCATCTTGCCCTCGCTCTTGCCGAGGACAGAGCAACAGCGAGCTGCTATGCCGCAGCGGATGCCGCCATGGAAGGCCAGACAAATGTAGGCAACTGTCTCTATTTCAGAACGCCGATAGAAGGCCTTACAGGTATAGCCATCGGGGGACACATTTTTTATTAATCATCAGCATTTATAAAGGGGGGAATCTTAAATGCCAATAAGCAACAGCAATCTTGAATTCTTAAGAAAACTTGATCGTTTCATGCAGAGAATATTTTCTTATCTCATGATATGTCTCGGCGCACTTCTCGCCAGTTTTTCCGTTATATGTATACTGATCCCGAATGATGCCATAGATTACGGTACGGCGGGTATCGCGATCATTATCAGCAAACTGACGGGAGCAAATCTTTCGATGTGTGTTGTCCTTGTATTCATTCCCTTTTTAATTGCGGGATTTCTGGTACTGGGCAGGAGTTTTGGTATGAGAGCTCTTGTAGGAACTGTTGTATACACTGTAGGACTTGAGATTTTTGAGAAAGTACCTTTTGAACTTAATACAGAGCATTTTCTTGCCGTAGCATTTGGCGGTACCATACTCGGAGCAGGCCTTGCCCTCATCCTGAAAAACGGAGGCTGTATAGACGGTTCGGAAATATTTGCAAACCTTGTAGTAAAGAGACTCTCTGCAAGAGCGGGCAGGAACTTCAGTATGACATACATACTGCTAGTGTTTAATGCGTGCGTATATATGGCTGTGTTTATAAAGATTAATCAGAATGCCGGTATGCTCAGCCTCCTTGTATATGTGGTGGCCACGTCCGTGATAAATCATTTTACTGACAGATATGAAGCAATAAAACAGGTTACGATCATAACAAAGAATCCGGATGAAATAGTTAAAGCTATTAAGAATGACCTGAACAAGACATGTACAATGATGGATTCGTACGGGGCAATAGCAGGTGAAAACAAGACGCTGATATGCTATGTCAACTATTTTGAACTAACCAAAATGAAAGACATACTGGCAAAAAATGAGGGAACATTCTGTACTGTATCAACCATCGATGAGATCGTTAAATAATTTACGAGGTAATAATCATGAAAAAAATAACAGAAGAAACAGCAGGCGATATAGATGACATCATTAATATGATAGATGGTAAAATGAATGACGGAGTAGGCAGATTGAAAGTATTTATAGACGACAGTCAGAGCGCCGGAACAGTTAAGGAACAGTATCATCATGGCAGATGTGATGTAGGGAGCCCGTGGGCAAAAGGCACAGTCAGCAACTGCGATGCGACAGACGGAGACAGATAATGGGTATAAAGACCGATATAAAAGTATTCTTTAAAGAAAACCGTGATGAAAACTATGCGGCATTTCAGGCAAAACTTATACCGGGAGTGGATGCCAAAAAAGTAATTGGCATAAGGACTCCTGCCCTTCGAAAGTTTGCAAAACAGATGATCAGGAGGGATGATGCAGATGATTTCCTCTCGGACCTGCCACATAAATACTTTGATGAAAACCAGCTCCATGCATTTATGATATCGGAGATAAAAGATTATGATGAATGCGTGGACAGGGTCAATGAATTCCTGCCATATGTAGATAACTGGGCCACATGTGACCAGATGTCTCCGAAGGTATTTAAAAAGCACAAACCGGAGATCTTAAAGGAAGTAAACAAGTGGATCAAATCCGGGGATACATATACGATCCGTTTTGGTATATGTGAGCTGATGGCTGATTTTCTGGATGAAGATTTTGATGAGAAATATCCCGGGATGGTAGCGAATGTTAAATCAGATGAATATTATGTAAATATGATGA
>DFKO01000198.1 GCA_002373855.1 Lachnospiraceae bacterium UBA3643 | reverse complement strand
GTATCATACTCTCCCTCATCTGCTTTTCTGATGCGGACGAGGCTTGCCTGCTTCTGATTGTTAAATATCTTTATGTCTCCGATTACATCGATGTAATCTCCGGCTTCATACTCGCCTATACCCTGGCTGTACGGGTCCCATACTTTTGCGTCGAGGACTCCTGTCTTGTCCTGAAGTAGCACGCTGTCATAAGGCTTTCCTGTCTTTGTCTCTGTGGAGTTTTTCTGCTTACAATAGTAAACTCCCTGTATTTTGTTGCCTTCTTCATAGTCTTTTATATATCTCACGATAATTCCTCCATATTTATAATTCGGTAAAAGTCATTTCCACTTCTGTCTCGATATAGTCTCCGCCGCTCTGTCTGGCGTATATCACACTTACTTCCGTATCGGGTGTAATGCTGTTTAATGCAGTCATGTAATCGGCTACACTGCTGATTGTCTTGTCTCCTATCTGGATGATCACATCTCCCGCGGTTATACCCACATTCATTGACGGTGAATCACTGTCAACCTTTGTGACATAAGCACCCTTTGGTACTCCGGCATATGTGTATACCTCGGTTGTCACATCTGTTACATGGAGTCCCGCGTATACCCGTTGTTTCTTTACAGAAAGATTTTCTATCAGTTTCTTTATGCCTGAAAAACCGTATGCGACCAGAGTTCCGTCAGCCCCGTATCCCGTATCATATGATGTGAGCACACCTACTATCTGACCGTTTGTATTGGCAAGAAATCCCGAGCCTCCACCTGTAGAGAGGATATCTGTCGTCAGGATCTGATATGAGGAGTCAGTCATGCTGACTGTGCCTGCCACGCTTGTCACCACTCCCTGACAGAGTGAATTAACATTTCCCATAGGCTGACCTACCGCTATGACCGGCATCCCCAGGAGCACCGCTTCATAAGAGCTGCCCATAGTAGCATATTCAACAGTCTCCATCGTATAGGCCGGTATCTCACTTAAATCAATCGCATATATGGTTATACCTGTATCATTGTCTTTTGCCCAGAGCTCTGCCTGGAGTACTTCACTGTTACTGAATGTGACGACCATGGTTTCCTGACAGATCTGCCTGTCGTCGCAGACAAGTATCAGCAGTTCTACACCGTTGTCACCGATGATCAGTCCCGACATTTTCTCTACCAAGCCTGTATTGATCAGCTGCGTTTCCGCATTGATATCAGTCAGTGTCACCATACTCTTTTGTATCTCTTTAGAAAGTGCATACTGTTTTCTGTATATCATACGGTAATCGCTTAATTCTATCTCATACTCCTGGACAACCGGGACTTCAACAATATCAACGGATACTGACGTATCGCTTCCTTCATCGACGATCATGTCCTCTATCGGAGTCTCCACCAGATTCAGTTTCTCTCCGGAGCTTGTATCGATATCAACATCAGGCAGTTCATCCGGTATCTCATTGGGTTCCGGCAGCACTATCTCCGTAAGTGCCTGCTGATTGTCTGATTCCTTTCTGAGCATCTTTCCCAGCACCGGCTCTATCAGGATGAATGTGATGCACGCGATCATACCGAATATCATCGCCACTCCGGCCGTCTGGACCATCTTTTTCAGGAGTTTTCTCTTATCGACAGGTCTTCCCTTTATCTTTTCCTGTATAAAGAGATAGTCACTTATCTCTTCAGGTGCACTGCCTGGGATGTTGCTTTTTCGCAGCTCCATTATCTTCTCTTCCGAGAGCTTGCTTCCGCCTTTAGATTCTGTATTATTTTCAATGTTTTCTGATGGATTATTCATGACTTTAAATATTAAAACACTCTCTTTAAACTGTATTAATCTTCCTTCATATCTTTAGAAATCGGGAGGGAGAAGATAAACTCCGTTCCGACTCCCTCGGTACTGATCACGTTTATATTTTCCCCGTGAGCACGGATTATCTCTTTTGTAATGGAGAGTCCCAGTCCCGTGCCCCTCTTGTCTTTTCCTCTTGAGAGATCTGTTTTGTAGAACCTGTCAAAAACCAGGGCGACGCTTTCTTTCGGGATTCCTATACCACTGTCCTTTACCGATACAAACAGTTTGTCATGCTTTTCTGTTGTTTCTATTTTTATTACCGAATTGTTATTGCTGAATTTTATCGCATTATCTATGAGGTTGTATATCACTTGCTGAATCCTCGTCTTGTCAGCATGGACATACATCTCCTCCCCTGTCAGGGTGAGTTCTACCGCAATCTTTTTAGCCACGCATCTGCCTTCAAATGTCGATATGGTCTGACGGGTTACAGAGTTGATATCAAAATCTGTCAGTTCAAGAACCATGCCTTCCGTATTAAGGTTATTCAGTGTCAAAAGATTATTTGTCAGTTTAATCAGTCTGTCTGTTTCATTAAGGACTATATTGATGTATTTTTCATGCATCTCTTCCGGAATGGTTCCGTCATTCATGGCTTCAAGATAGCCTTTTATGGATGTCAGCGGAGATCTGAAATCATGGGATACATTTGCCACCAGCTGTTTCTGATTGTCCTCTCCCTTGGCCAGCTCACCTGCCATATATGCAAGGGAGGCCGCCAGGTAGCCTATCTCATCATCACTCTCCACCTGGAGATTGTATCGGAGATTGCCTCCCGCATACTGCTCCGTTGCCTTTGTGATCTTCTTTAGCGGTATATATACAATCTCTGTAAAGAAAATCAGGATGATTAACGACAGGAGGAAAAGTACTGCCAACAGAATATAGTCGATATTCAGATACTTGTTTACCTCGCTCTGAATCTTTGAATAATCATAATGAGCCACAACGTAACCTACCACATTAAATCCTGATGTGATAGTAGCTGATACGTTTAAGTACTTCTCACTGAAATATCCGTAATAGTTACCGACACTGTAATATGAGCCTGCATTTGCCGCAGGATCAAAGCCTTCTATGGTCACCGGATTTTCCACATCAAGAGGCGACGCGGAATCTACCACGATGAGTCCTGACGGGTTGACGATCCAGATAGCCGCATCCGTTATGATACTCACATTGTCGAGTTCATCCTTTATGGCTGTTAACGATATCTCATTATTGTATAGGCTGGCTCCGTATGTATCTGCTATGGTAGTCACCGTGGTATAGAAAAAGTGAGCCTTGTCATCTGTTATCTCGTCTCTCGTTAGCTGCTGCATAAAAGTTGAGATGATGACAAACCCGAATACCGCAAATATCCCGTATGCAATTAGGAATTTCAGATAAAGTGTTTTCTTCATATTCTGATCTTTGCCGGATGATTAAAGGAGTTCAAATTTATATCCTATACCCCAGATAGTTGAGATACGCCACTCCGGTGTATCATTGATCTTCTCGCGGATTCGTTTGATATGCACATCGACTGTTCGTGTATCACCGGCATATTCATATCCCCATATCTGATTAAGGAGCTGTTCTCTCGTAAATACATGATTGGGAGATGATGCGAGGAAATAGAGGAGCTCCAGTTCCTTTGGTGGCATCTCTATACGGGCACCCTTATATACAACGGAATAATTTGTCTTATTAACCGTAAGGCCGGGATATGACACCTCATCTGCATCCTTTGTATTTGCCACAGGCGCAGCTGCCGCAGGCTTGTATCTGCGCAGGACTGCTTTTACCCTTGCGACCAGTTCTTTTGAATCAAAAGGTTTTTCCATATAGTCGTCGGCGCCGAGCTCCAATCCCAGTACCTTATCAAATACTTCGCCCTTGGCTGAGAGCATGATGACCGGAGTATCGCTCTCGCTCCTTATGGCACGGCACACCTGGTATCCGTCTATGCCGGGGAGCATGAGATCCAGGAGTACTATATTGGGTTTATACTCCTTAAAAGTCTCCACTGCCGATTCACCGTCGTTGCATATACGGGTATCAAAGCATTCCTTTGTCATGTAGAGACTGATGAGCTCTGCAATATTATTGTCATCATCAACTATGAGTATTTTCTGTTTTTCCGACATTTTAGTTCTCCAAATTAATTTTTATTAAAAAGTTACTACCGTGACTCCCGCATCACCCTCGCCATGAGCCGCCAGCTCAAAGGATGATACATACGGGTGACTCCGCAGGTAATTGTGTATTCCGTTTTTAAGTGCCCCGGTGCCTTTACCGTGGACGATCCTGACCTTAGTCATGTGACACAGATATGCGTCATCAAGGTATTTGTCAACCTTTGGCAGAGCTTCATCTACGGTCATTCCGATCACATTTATTTCAGTAGGTATATTGGATGATTTTGATATATTAAGCTTGCCGCCTCCCGGTTTTTTAGGCGTACTGTCCTCTGTCGGTTTGTCGATTTCATATACATCTGTCAGTTTTACTTTAGATGATATCGCTCCGCACTGGACCATGATATTGCCTTTGCTGTCCGGTCTTGTCTTTATGGTTCCGTCAAGATTCAGCGATATGATATGTACATTCATTCCGACTGCAGCAGTCTTTTCATCAAGCTTTCTTCCCGTAACAGGTTCGGCTTTTTTCTTTTTCTCTCTGACTTCATTTTTTGAGATCTTGTCACGCAGCATGGACCGTTTCTGTTCCATTGTCTGTATCTTCATGACAGTACCCTGTTTCTGGAAAGCTCTGATGGTTTCATCCGCCACATCTTTTGCTTCCTTCAGGATTTCTCTGGCTTCTTCCTTTGCCTCATTTATTATCTTTTCACGCTGGTCAGTGAGCTTTTGTTTTTTCTCATCCAGCTCTTTTTTCAGGGATTCTATCTCTGCTTTATAGTTCTCTATATTTTCTTTGTCTTTCTCGATGTTTATACGTTTCTCCTCGAGATCGGAGATGACGTTCTCGAAGCTCTCCTGCTCACTTGATATGGTCTCTTTTGCTTTTTCGATGATATCTTCTCTAAGACCCAGCTTTCTGGATATCGCAAATGCATTACTCTTTCCCGGGATACCGGTTAGTATCCTGTATGTAGGTCTGAGTGTCTCCACATCAAATTCACAGCTGGCATTCTCTACATGGTCTGTTGAGAGCGCAAATATCTTGAGCTCGCTGTAATGGGTCGTAGCCATCGTATGCACGCCTTTTTCATGGAGGCTGGACAGTATCGATATAGCCAGTGCTGCTCCTTCATTTGGATCGGTGCCGGCACACAGCTCATCAAACAGGCAGAGTGAATCCGCATCGGCATTTTTCAGTATGCTGACAATGGAAGTCATGTGGGATGAAAATGTCGAAAGACTCTGCTCAATGCTCTGCTCATCGCCTATATCGGCATATACTTCCGTAAAAAATCCCAGTTCCGACCGGTCAAGTGCGGGTATAAAAAGGCCACTCTGACCCATAAGGGTTAAGAGTCCCACCGTCTTAAGCGATACGGTTTTACCACCGGTATTGGGTCCGGTGACTATCAGCAGATCATATTTATCCCCGAGGCCTATCGTAATCGGCACGGCAGTTTTGGGATCGAGGAGCGGATGTCTCGCCTGACGTAAATTTATACGATGATCATTATTAAAAATGGGTTTCGTTGCTCCTGTCTTAACTGCAAATTTTGCTTTTGCATATATAAAATCAAGAAGTGTGATGGTTTTCTGATTCTCTGTCAGCACATCTCCCTGGGCAGCGACTCTTGCCGTCAGTCCGGACAGGATGATCTCTATCTCATCCCGCTCTTTAAGTTCCAGTGTCTTTAGCTCATTATTCATGGTTACAATCGCCTGGGGCTCAATGAAATATGTAGAGCCTGTCGATGACTGATCATGGATAATGCCCGGTACCTGACTTTTATATTCTGCCTTTACCGGCAGGCAGTATCTGTTGTCACGCATGGTGATGACGCCATCCTGCAGATATGTACGCAACCCGTTTAGCATGGAGGTCATATGGGAGTGAATACGCCCGCTTATTATCTTTCTGTCTCTCCTTATGGACGCAAGAGTATCTGATGCATTATCGGCGACCTCTTCCTCAGGTGTGATACATCTGGTGATTTCTTTTTCAAGGAGCGGCAGGGGCATCAGTCTCTCAAAATACTTTGTGATGGCGTCACCTTCATCCCCTTCCTCAGGCTCACCGTATTCGGAGAGTGAAGAAGTCAGTGTCAGGAGCTTTGCAACCGATAAAAGCTCTCCTGCTGTCAGTGTATGGCCTATCGAGGCTGACTTGACCAGCCCTCTGATATCCTTGTTGTCACTAAAAGATATGGCATCATCCCTAAGGAGTCGCGCAACGGCGCCGTCTGTCTCAAGGAGGGCATCATCCACCCACTCCCTGTTGCCTGAGGGACGGAGCTTACCACACATTATCTTGGCAGGCTCGCTCACGGCATATCCGGCGAGTTTATCTGTGATTTTATAATATTCAAGTGTTTTTAATGCTTTCTCGTTCATACATAGGAAATTATACCATATATAACCGGTCCGTGTGCGTATATAAACAACAAAACGGGCTTTACGCCATTTATCAGATCCGACGTAAAACCCGTTTGTCTTAATTAATTTTGAGAGTAAGATTATTGCTTTTGATTATTTAATATTTTCTCTCCATGTGGGAGCCTTAAACTCTTCCTTAAGAGGGAGGAGTCTCTTGTCAACATCTACCCCGAGTACTGAGTTGAAGTTATTTGTTGCCTGCATCTGGGCTCCGAATCCTACGATTACGATAATCTCTGTGTCAGAGTAGAATTTACGAAGTCCGTCAAGAAGCTCATCTGAAACCTTTGTAGGATCCTTAACGATCTGCTGGCCAAGCTGGGCAAGGAGCTTTTCATTCTCTGAAAGCTCGAGGTTCTTGGGATCAAGGCCAAGTTCCTTAAGATCGCTTATAAAGAAGAGGGAGCACAGGAGGCATCCGTTTGTAGTAGAAACTGAGTGAGCATAGATTGTTGCAGCTCTCTGTCCCACAACATTTACAAGGCTTGCCCATGAATCATACCATCCCATGAATGCAAGATATGTACCGTAGTCCTGGAGCATAACCAGTTTCATGTTTGTGATCTTGCCCTTTGCATTAAGCTCATCATAAGCCTTCTTTGCATCTCCTGTAAGTTCCTCAGGTGTCTTTAAATTTACTCTTGCCATAATTAAAATCTCCTTTCTGTTTAAAACAGTTATTTATATTAAATTAAAATTATTAACGCTCTTAAAGTGCCAGTTTCAGGATATCGGTAAATGACTTTGCATCAAGGGGTACGTAGTGACCCACCGTTCCGTTTCTTGTGGCACGTTTTGCCATAGTGTCAAAATCCTTATCGTCAATGTTCAGTTCAGACAGTTTTGTCTTTACACCGATCTTTTTAAAGAACTGCTCGAGTTTTTCCGAGAGTATGTATGCTCTCTCTTTCTCTGAGTAGTCATACGAATCTGCTCCAAATACCCTTGTGGCGAGGAGAGCCAGTCTCCAGGGCTTTACCTCTGCCATGTATTTGGTCCATGCAACAAATACAATCGCCATTCCCTCACCGTGGGTGATATTGTACTGGGCAGACAGTTCGTGTTCGATTCTGTGAGATCCCCAGTCAGCCCTTCTTCCCGCATCGAGGAAATTGTTGTGAGCCACACTTGCAAGCCACTGTACCTCACCCCTTGCATTTACATCGCCGGGGTTTTCAAGCAGCCTGTCCGCATTAAGGAGCAGGGCTCTTATTG
>DFKO01000078.1 GCA_002373855.1 Lachnospiraceae bacterium UBA3643 | reverse complement strand
CTGGTAAAAAGGTTTAATGTCAGCAAAGATAAACTGATCAGGTTAAAGAGTCTCATCGATGATATGACTGACATAAATGAGGACAGTCATAAAGAGATGACAGACATGATAAACGGGCTGATTGATGAGATATAGAGGTATATGACACATGGCATTTGAAAGCCTCAGTGATAAACTTCAAAATGTATTTAGGAAGCTGCGTGGAAAGGGACGACTTACAGAAGCCGATGTTAAAGAGGCTATGAAGGAAGTCAAGATGGCACTCCTCGAGGCCGATGTAAACTTCAAGGTCGTAAAGCAGTTTGTAAAGACTGTTGAGGAAAAGGCTGTCGGCGAGAATGTCCTCACCGGACTAAACCCGGGACAGATGGTCATCAAGATCGTTAATGAAGAGATGACCGCACTCATGGGCAGCGATACCACAGAGATAGAGTTTCAGCCCGGTAAAGCCATTACCATAATCATGATGGCCGGACTACAGGGTGCAGGTAAGACGACGACTACAGCAAAGCTGGCAGGCAAGTTTAAACAAAAAGGCAAGAGACCGCTCCTCGTAGCGTGTGATGTATACAGACCTGCAGCCATTGAGCAGTTAAAGATAAACGGTGCCAAGCAGGAAGTCGAGGTATTCTCGATGGGTACCGACAACAGTCCTGTAGATATAGCTAAAGCCGCTATAGTACACGCTGAGAAAAACAATCAGAACGTTGTCATCATAGATACGGCAGGACGTCTTCACATAGATGAGTCCATGATGGACGAGTTAAAGCAGATTAAAGAAGCTGTGGGTGTACACCAGACACTCCTCGTAGTCGATGCCATGACAGGTCAGGATGCCGTCAATGTGGCAAAAGAGTTTGATGAGAAAGTCGGTGTAACGGGTATCATCTTATCAAAGATGGACGGCGATACCAGAGGTGGTGCTGCCATATCAGTAAAGGCGGTAACCGGCAAGCCTATCCTCTACGTAGGTATGGGTGAAAAGCTCTCCGACCTCGAGCAGTTTTATCCGGACCGTATGGCCAGCCGTATCCTCGGTATGGGCGACGTACTGACTCTCATTGAAAAGGCTCAGGAAAACATATCGCTTGACGCTGAAAAAGAGCGTGATATGGCGAGCCGTATGAAGAAGGGCAAATTTGATTTCAATGACTATCTGGAATCAATGAAACAGATGAGAAACCTCGGTGGTCTCGCGGGTATACTGAATCTTTTACCGGGTATGGGTATGGGTATAAAGACCGGAGATATTGATACTGACGCAGGCGAGAAACAGCTTAAGCAGACTGAGGCGATCATCTACTCAATGACACCGGCAGAGCGCTCCAATCCCAAGCTGTTAAATCCCAGAAGGAAATACAGGATCGCAAAAGGCGCCGGAGTGGATATAGCAGTAGTAAACAGATTCATCAAACAGTTTGAGCAGTCTCAGAAGATGATGAAACAGATGCCGGGCATGATGAAAGGCTTTGGCAAAAGAGGTATGAGATTTCCTTTTTAGGAATTCAAATAAATAATAAAAATATATAAACTAAATTTTCGGAGGAAAAGAAAAATGGCAGTTAAGATCAGACTTACAAGAATGGGTAAGAAGAGAGAGCCTATCTACAGAATCGTTGTAGCTGACGGCAGAAACGCAAGAGACGGAAAGTGCATCGAGGAGATCGGTACATACAATCCCAATACAGATCCCAGCACATACAAGGTAGATGCTGAGAAGGCTAAGAAGTGGCTTAACAACGGTGCTCAGCCTACAGAAGTAGTTAGCAAGATTTTCAAGCTCGCTGGTATTGAGAAATAATCTCACTTTTTGCAGGAGGTTTGCAGATGAAAGAATTAGTTGAAGTAATCGCAAAAGCTCTCGTTGAAAAGCCTGATGAAGTAGTCGTAACCGAGAAGGTAAACGGCAGACGTACAACAGTGATGCTTAAAGTTGCTCCTTCCGATATGGGTAAAGTCATCGGAAAGCAGGGAAGAATTGCAAAGGCTATACGAAGCGTTGTGAAAGCGGCGTCAATGAAGCAGAACATCTTTGTGGATGTTGAGATCATTGAATAATTAAATCATTATCCCCGGGTAATATATCCCGGGGTGTTTTGTATTAAAAAGGACTATATTATCAGTATGGATGAAAACAGATTAAATACAGATGACATGTTCAGAGTGGGCGTGATCACAGAACCCCACGGTATTAAGGGAGAGGTAAAGGTATATCCGACAACGGACGATCCGATGCGCCTCGGTAAATTAAATGAAATATATATGATGGATAAAGAGCCTGTATTGCTGCACCCTGTGTCTGCAAGGGCTCAAAAGAATCTGCTCATCATGAGTTTTAAGGAGTTTAAATCAAGAAATGATGTAGAGGGACTCCGAAAAAAAGAACTCTATGTGACAAGGGAAAATGCAGTGCCTCTTGAGGAGGGCGAGTATTATATATCTGACCTATGTTCACTAAAGGCTATAGATGAAGACGGAAATGAACTCGGAGATGTGACGGAAGTATACAGGACAGGAGCCAATGATGTATACGAGATAACAAAACCTGACGGAAAGACATTACTCCTGCCTGCAATCCCCCAGTGTATACTGGATATAAATATCGATGAGGGATTTATGAAGGTTCACGTAATGGAAGGCTTGGAATAAAATGAATTTTCATGTAATGACACTTTTCCCTGATATGATCAGGGAAGCGATGAATACAAGTATCATAAAGCGTGCCATGGAGGCAGGAAAGATAGGACTTAATGCTGTAGATATAAGGGACTACACTGCCAATAAGCACAACCGTGTGGATGATTACACATATGGAGGCGGAGCAGGCATGCTTATGCAGGCCCAGCCTGTATACGACTGCTACAAAGCCATCACAAAGGATATGACAGATGACATACCTGTAATATATGTGAGCCCCCAGGGCAGGGTATTTGATCAGAAGATGGCTTTTGAGTACTCGAAAAAAGAGGATATCATCATCCTCTGCGGTCATTATGAAGGGATAGATGAGCGGGTCCTTGAAGAAATCGTCACCGACACCGTATCAATAGGGGACTATGTCCTGACCGGCGGTGAGCTTCCGGCCCTGGTCATGATGGATGCCATAGCCAGGCTTGTACCCGGAGTACTCAGCAATGATGAGTCATATATGACTGAGTCATTTTCTGACGGACTCCTTGAATATCCCCAGTATACGAGACCGGAGGAGTGGATGGGCAAAAATGTACCGCCGGTCCTCTTATCGGGCCATCATGTAAATATTGAAAAATGGAGACATGAGCAGTCACTTATCCGCACAAAAGAGCGCAGGCCGGATCTTTACGAAAAATATATAAATGCCGAGAAGGAACAAAAATGAAATGATTAAGGCAAACGGTTTATGCAAGAAATTCAGAAGAATTCAGAATGCAGAAAACGAAAAGAAAAAAATTATAAATAAAAATGTGGAATTTTACGCAGTTGATCATGTAGATATAGAAGCAGGCAAGGGGGAGATTGTAGGTATACTCGGGCCTAACGGCGCAGGTAAGACCACGCTCCTAAGGATGCTCGGATGTCTCATGGAACCGACTGAGGGAGAAATCATAATCACCGATGATTGTGACAATATAATAAATGACACAAGTGACAAGAAAAGGCATATAGGTTACCTGTCAGGAAATACAAAGCTTTATCACAGATTTTCCATAAGGGAGATGCTGAAGATGATGGGGGATATATACGGGCTCCCCGGTGAAGTGATTAAGGAGCGTATTGATAATATCTGCGAAATCCTTAAGATGGAGGACTTTATCGACAACAGGATTGAGCGTCTGTCTACAGGCCAGACACAGAGGGCAAATATATCAAGGTGTCTGATCCATATGCCTGACATTTATATTTTTGACGAACCTACGCTCGGACTTGATATCATCAGCAGTCAGTCCATCATAGAGTTTATGAAATCCGAAAAGGAAAAGGGCAAGACCATACTTTACTCGACTCACTATATGGAGGAAGCCCAGTATCTCTGTGACAGGATAGTGATGATGAATCATGGAAAAATCACAGCAACGGGATCTCCTGCTTCATTGATGGAAGAGACCGGTACCAATAATTTAAGAGACGCATTTCTGGCTGTTTCGGAAATGGGCATAAAAGAAGATGAAATAAAGGGGGACGAAGATGAACAGTAAAGTCATTAAATCCCTTTATAAAAAGGAAATACTGGATGTACTCAGGGATAAAAAGACACTCCTGATGATGATAGTGGTGCCTCTTGTCCTTTATCCCCTTTTGTTTTTGTGTTCAATGTACCTGGCCAGTTCAATAATGAGCGAGAGTACTGCTCACTCGTACAGTATCTGCTGCGAGGGTGTTGATGACCCGAAGGCTATGGAGAACTTTATCTCTGAAAAGAGTGCAGATTACAATTATGAGTTTTGCTTTATTGATTCCCTCTCCATGAACGGACTGCCGGATGATATTTCCGATGAGGCGAAATATGAACGGGCTCTTCAAAACAGAATTATAGATGCATATATCATCCAGACAACTGACGATACGGACTTTAGAGATGTATATGAGATTTATTTTTACTCTTCGGACAGTCAGTCAAATACTGCCGCTTCAATGATATCTGATATGCTAAAGGAATACGGAGAGTATGTGAGGGTAAAGAATGTTTCTGATGCCGGACTTGACCCGGAGAGAATACTCGATTCCGTAAAATACACATTTAAGGACCTGTCCACCCATGAAGAGACTGTGGGCAGTCTGTTTGGATATATCATCCCGTTTTTGCTGATAGCCAGCGTCCTGATGGGAGCCATGTATCCTGCAATCGACGTGACGGCAGGAGAAAAGGAGAGAGGTACTTTGGAGACTCTGCTCACGCTCCCCGTTAAAAATATTGAGCTTATATTCAGTAAATTTCTGGCAACGGCTACGGTAGCTTCCGGAGCGGCTTTTTTAAATGTGCTCTCTATGGGCATTATAGGCGGATATTTCTACGGCAGTATGTCTGCTGCAACCGATACACTTAAGGATTTCTCGATAGGAGTATATGTGCCGGCGATACTTATCACACTGGTGGCGGCATGCCTCTTTGCGATGTTCTGCTCGGCACTGTGCCTGTTTGTATGTATATTTGCCAAGAGCTTTAAGGAAGCCCAGAACTATACGACACCGGTTATGGTAGTGATGATGCTGGCAGGCATGGCAGGTATGCTCCCGGGTCTTGAACTGAATGAAAAGACAGTCTGGATACCTGTTGTCAATGTGGCACTGCTTATAGTTAAGCTGTTCTCATTTAAATTTGAGGCGGCCCTCATACTTGAGGTACTCGTGGCAAACCTTGCATACAGCCTGATATTTGTGGTCATAATGGCCAGGACATTTAAGTCAGAGGGCATCCTATTTGGTGATGGCAGTGAGGGCATTCATATCATAG
>DFKO01000179.1 GCA_002373855.1 Lachnospiraceae bacterium UBA3643 | reverse complement strand
GCTGCCTGTGACAGAGTATTTTTGTCATAAAAAAATATCCCCGACCATATGAGAAGCATTATGATACTGAAACAAATGGGTATGATTATAACAGCTTCAATTGTAGACATTCCTTTGTTATCCATAAAAACTCCGTATTATTCAAATTTGGATCTGCATCTTGAGCAGCAGTTCATGGTTTCTTCGACCTCGGACAATGGGACCTCCGATATGGTTCGTTTTAATCCGCTGCATGTCAGTGAAGAGTGGTATCTGTCTCCGTAGTCTGTTATGTATACGATTCCTTCACCTGTAGGACTGCAGAGTTCGCATTCGTAATATATCGCTCCGGATCTGTTTCTTATATCTGCAATCCCAGATGCATCTACTGCCTGTATGGACAGGTCCAGATAAGTACATGATCTCGACAGGTGATACACGGTGCCTGTCTCGGTGATGTAAACCATTCTTTCACTGTTGTCGGAGACTGAATTGCCGGAAACATCATAGCCGGTCCATGTATGAAGATAACATCTGTGAGATAAGGGTATGCCGAAAAGGTTAAAGTAGTTACATAATGGTTTTGCGGTATATGTTAGGGAATAATCAATGTAACCTGCGGATACAGATGCTTTAGACTCGGCAAAGGACAGAATGCTCAGAGTATCTTTTGTGACTTTTACGCTCTGTCCGTTTCCGGCAGTATAATTTGTGGCAAGCTTGCTATATGCATATCCGTCTGCCAGAACCGCAGAGATGAGGTCACCTGTGTTTCCGTCAGTATCTGTGTAATCGTCAGCTATATCCCCGGCACAGGCATAAAGAGCTGCTTCTCTTCCGGCCTGACACATGGTAGTTTCTATATCTGTGTAAGCTCTGAATATTTCCATCCACGACAAAAGTGTGATAATGGCAAATATAAATAACGGCAGGGTAAATGCTGCCTCAAGAGAAAGAGATCCATTGTTGTTTCGGTATGTATTTTTAATTCGAATAATAAAATATCGCATAAGTTAAAAGCATGATGACAAAATTCTTATCGGGTGTCCTTTTGAAAACCGGTGAGCTGTAATAAAACGAATACTTTACAAGGCGGCGAGGGATGGCCGTTTATTATGATTTTCAAAAGGAGACCGGAGAAAAACTTTCCCGAACATTTTTGTTTACCAGTATCCAAAATCCTTCTGTACGAGAAATTCATATCCGTATGAGCTGGTTAATACGGTCTGCATTGAAAAAGATGCAATGCAATTGTCGATTTTAAACGATGTGTTACCGGTAATATTTCGTATATCCATTTCTGTTATATCAATGGTTCTTTTAACTTTTTCATCAGAACCGGTGAGATAAAGCAATATTCTCAGATAATCCCTGTAACCGATGCCGTTTGTATAGTTGCTGTAATCGCAGGGGCCACTTGATAGAAGTGTGCCAAGATTATTAATGGCATCCTCAAGTGTCATGTTCCATTCTGTTTGGCTTTTGATAAGGGGTAATTTCCCGTTATTAAAAATGATCCGAAGATCCCACACGCTCTCTGCATAAATCCATGCAGCAGACAAAATAGTCTGTACAATTGGCTGGGCAGGAGGAAAAATCAGGGTCAGAGCAGTTGCTAAGGATGCACATTCGCCCTGAAGAACAGGACTCGACATATAGGTCAGAGCATTTGCACCGCTTCTGATAAACAGAATCTTTTTTGCAACGGATTCAAGATTATCAGTATCTGAACCTGTACCGGATATAATATATTCCGTTTCATAGCCAAGAACACTCCCTTCTTTAGGGGATTTGTAGGAACCGTAATGGAGCATGATATATTCATTAAATAAGAGTTCATCAGCGATATCATTATAATCAGGCCACTCATTATAGATTCCGTCACCGGCAACAAGGTCTCTGGATGAAGGGCAGTATGACAGGTCTGTTGTTATACCGGATACTTCATCACTGCAGATAACGGATAAAAAACCGGAGTCTGAAATACTGTTTATGCTTAGCGAAGGGTCCTCAACGTATATATCTTCAAAGTCTTCGCCGGAATCACTGTCTTCTGTTTCATAATCAAGATTATTCAGTTCATCACGGCTGTTTTCGAGGTCGGCAGACACATCAATATCGAGGAGTCCGCTGGAGGATACCTGTGAAACCATGTCGTTGGCACTTTCTACATAAGAGTATCCATAGTATTCGAGCATGTATGAAATTGCCATGTATTTAAACACGGCTCCGTTGTCATCAGTAGCACGGGAAACCCGTGTTATGTCTACAGATTCTACAGATAGTCCGAACAGGTCTCTGCTACCGGAAGATAGCAGAGAATCTGAAGGACTGAGATTATATTCCATATATTCTTTCAGGTGATCCCCGGTATTATCCGGGGAACCTGTTTCATCTGCATAAGCAGTATCAACAAAGAGCAGATTGTACCTGTCTAATAACTCTCTGTTATATTCTGCAAGCACAGAATCCATTGCCATGTCTGTCACGCATTCTATTTCAGCTTTCATCGCACTGTATCTGGTACTTTCAATCATGATAAAAATGATCGGAATTAATACAAGGAGGATTAAGCATAGAAATAAGCTGATGACACCTTTGTTATCAGGTATAAACAATGATTCTTTTTTCTTGTTTTTAATATGAAATATTTTCATTTATCGTTTTTCGTTTTAATTTTTTGATGTTTTGAGTCATTCATCAGTTGTTCACTTTTTAATTTGTTATAGTATCAGTTTTATCAGTTATATTATCAAACAGGTCATTTACAATACTTGTGATCTGGTTTTTAAAGATGATAACCAAACCTACGAGAACAACGATAATAAGTATAATTTCTACAGTTCCCATGCCGTCTTCCTCATATGCAAAATCCTGGCATAATTGTCTGACAGTATCTTTCAGACTTGTTTTCATTTATGTACCTCCTTTCGTTAGTGTATTGTTGTTTATGGAACATCCGATATTACATGGATGTAAATGCCGGGACCATTATTATTACCATGACAACGAGTAACATCATCATCATTGGAGCCAATAGTTTTGTTCCGGCCTCTTCACCCTTTTTCTCGGCCTGATTTTTACGCTCTTCAAAAGCATCATTACATTCGGATCTCAGAATTGTGCACAGATTCTTTTGACCCGTCTTCAGACTCTGATCAAGGAGTGATACGAGCTTTACATATTTCTGAACTCTTGCCCGCCTTGAAAAATTACTGTAGCATACACTTTCTTCTGTACCGCTTTCCATTTCATAAAGGGTACAAAGCATTTCCTCATATGCATATCTTTCGGGCAAGCCGTTATCTTTTTGTGATTTATAGTCTGTTGCTATTTTTTTCCACGCATTTCTGATTGACATACCGGCTCCTGTATACAGGGTGAGTTTACTGACAATCTCCGGATAGTCATCAGTCATCTGGACATCCTTTTTATCAAGTTTTTTATATAGATCTCTGTCTGAGCCGATAAACAGGCATACAGCAGCCACGATTGTCATTGCAAAAAACACAAGGGCGTTATTCTGCTTTTCTTCAGTCCATACAACCTTTATTCCGTCAATATCAGTAGGCAGACTTAAATAATCATCATTTTTTGTTTTTTCATTTGTTTCTGAAATGTTTTCATTAATCAGTTTTGTCAGATATTCAATTTTGGAATAATCTTTTGGAAATACATTTGCAGCAAAGGTGTAGATAACAGAATAGTCATCATATTTAATCATCGCATCTATAGTTATGATTTTTCCGTTATCAGATCCTTCATCAGATATTTCACCGGATCGTTTTATTGTTTCTTTATCATTCCATTCATATGAGACATTAAATGGATATCCTTCTATACTGTCGGCGAAAACAACATCATGACATATGAAATCAAGGCTGTCGTTTTCTCCAAGAAATTTTTTTTCGAGATCTTTTTTAAAAGCGGGAAGCAGTTCATCAAGTTCTTCATCTGTATAATGTCTGCTTTCGATTTCGATTTCGATATTTCCGAGTTCTTCCGAGTCTGCTGTGACGTTCAGAAAAACTTTATAATCTTTCCCGTTGATATCATCTCTTTTGATCAGATGTCCTTCTTTAAGAACAGATTCATTTTTACCGCTGATATCGATGACTATTACAAGTCCCATTCCGAAAAATATCATCAGCAGACATAGAGAGATTTTTTTGATTAAGAACACGGCAGTATCTCTGTCAGTCTTTCCACCGGGGTGAAGGGCGGAGTTTATATCAGAAAGTTTTCTGTAATAATGTGTGTTTCTGCGATTCGAGCTGAAAATTATCTTGTAAAGAAAAATCCCCGATTTGTAAAAAGGTTTTGTGACGGAAGATGTCTCAAAGCAGTCCGGGACATTTTCTTTACATGAAATAAGCAATATGACAGTTATCAGCATCAGAATTATTATTGCCGGGTACATAGCTTTCTCCTTTCACAGGCTAATATCTGTTATCTTTTCAGCGAGCAGATAGGCAAAAATGTATATCACCAGGACAATGGTCATTATCATAATTCCAAACGGATTATGATAAAGAGAATCAAAGAAGCCTGGTGATGAGGCATCAATATATAAAACTATTCCGAACGGAACCACATTCATAACTGACTGTTCCATTTTCTTTGAAGAGATTACGGTTGAGATTTTTCGAGACACTTCAATCTTGTCGCTGATAATATCTACAGTCTGTCTGATCATATATGGCATATCTCCGCCGCTTCTCTTTGCTATCCTGAAAATCTCAGCAAAATCTTTTATGTCTTTTACGCCGGATCTTTCACCAAAGTCATATAAGAGATCCTCAATATTCCGATTGTTTTTAATGGCTTTAAGCATGTACGATATTTCCGGGGCGATATATGATTTTTCCCCGAAAAGCATGATCATATCCTGATAGCTTCTGGAAAAGGCGTTTTCAATCGAATAACCTGCGCCAAGGGATGCGATTAACGAATTCATTAATTCACGAAACTGGAGAGATAGATCGGTTTTCCGCTTTTCCGTATATTTTTTCTTTTCCTTCTTAATTATGAAAAAGATAAGGGGGCTGAGTATTATGAATGCAATCATTGACCTGTAAAATATATATGCAAACAAAGCTGTGACGGCAGTTCCCTTTAAAACAGATAATGTCAGCTCGGAAAAAGAGAATCGGTATTCGTTATAATCAGTAAGCAGAGCTGATTCCTGCGGCCCTGAGCTTTGAGATGTTTTGTATTTCGTTTTTCTTTTTAAGTGTTCCGATAATTCTGCCGTCACTGTCTTCGCATTCCTCTTCAAATTCATAGAGAATATTTGTTTCAATATTGTTTTGGTTCAGAGACAGTATTTCTACTATCTGAAGAACTTTTCTTGATTTATCCCTCAGCCGTCCGAGATGAACGATGATATCGATACCGCTGGCAAGCTGGCCTCTTATAGCCTGGATAGGCAGGTCCATGCCCATGAGTATCATGGTTTCAAGTCTTGCCAGCATATCCGAGGCTGAATTGGCGTGACCTGTCGACAGGGAACCGTCGTGTCCCGTGTTAAGAGCCTGAACCATATCTATTGCCTCCGGTCCACGGACTTCACCGACTATTATCCTGTCAGGCCTCATACGCAGAGATGATTTGATCAGGTCTCTTATTGATATTTCACTGCAACCTTCCACGTTTGCATTTCGTGTTTCAAGTCGTACGAGATTTTCTACACCGATGATCTGAAGTTCTGCAGAATCTTCAATCGTGATGATCCGCTCGTCCTTTGGAATATAATTCGATAAAGCATTCAGGAAGGTTGTTTTGCCTGAGCCTGTTCCTCCGCTGATAATGATGTTATATTTTGAACGGACCAGTTTTTCGAGAAAACAAACAGCTTCATCTGTTATTGCACCGAATCTTTTCAGATCATCCATCTGAATTGGTTTATCGGGAAATCTTCGAATGGTTACTATCGGACCGTTTAATGCAACAGGGGGCAGTACGATATTTACTCTTGACCCGTTTTTTAATCTTGCGTCAACTATCGGATTACTCTCGTTTACAATCCTGTTACAGCCGGCAACAATCTGTTGAATGACATCAAGGAGTTTTTCGGATGATTCAAAAGATTTTTCCCATTTATACAGATGTCCTTTTCGCTCGATAAAAATATTGTCCCTGCCGTTTATCATGATCTCCGTGACAAGCGGGTCTTCCGTAAGCTCCTCAAGTATGTCCAGACGTCTGATTGCATAAAAAAGTTCTTTTGACAGACTTGTTTTCTGAGGGAGAGATAATCTGTTTCTGGATGAAAAAGATAAAACTGCCGCATCGATCAGTTCCCTGATTTCTTCGTCTGTGCTTTCCCTTGTCAGATCAATCTCGTCCATAATCTGTTTTTTTAATAATGTTTTTGTTTCGTTGATATCAGTCATAAAAATCCTCCGATATCAGTTCCCTGACATAGCCTGTCATATCACTTTCGATCAGCGATGAAGGGTCTGAAGGTAATTTTTTAAAAAAAGGAAATTCAAGTTTTCTTGTTTTATTCATAACATCTTCATATTCCATATTTTTTAATGAATCTTCGTATACCATCAGCTTTGATTTTGCGACAGTGTCAGGCCGTGTTATTGTGTATATCAGATGAGATTCTCTTAAAATATCCGGCAGTGAATTAACAGCATCAGACAGATCGAGTATCAGGTATTCATACAGCCCGCAGTCTGAGAGAGTTTTTATGAGTTCGACCCAGTCCTGACCTGAGACCTCCTGGAGATCTGAAAAAATCCTTGCGGGAGGAATGCAGTCGAGTCCGCCGATGTTTTCTGTCATACTTTCCAGTCGCAGTATCAGCCTGTCATGATTGCTTCTCATGTAGTAGATAAGATCTGTGATATCGTTTCCGCCATCTCTGTCTGTGTATTCATGCAGATATGAAAACGGCTCGAGTGACAGATAGAGGACAGGATATTTTTTTGATAATAGCTGTCCAAGCAGAATTGAAAAGGAGGACTGCAGGCTTCGGCCGATTGGCGTGTAGGCACTGATCACCTTTGTTTCCCTGTGGCCGGCCACAGAAGGTGATGAATCCATGATCAGTCCTTCCTTTTCGCTTCTCGATTTATAGTCGGAAAAACATACGAGGATTTCTCTTCGAATGGTTTCTCCGGACCGGTATTTTCGGATAATTGGTGCCCTTCCCCATTTAAGTGCCCCTGTACCCAAAATCATCAGCATGACATTTTCGCAGTTAATGATATTCTCGATTTCTTCATGGCTGTCCGTCAGCATTCCATCATTGATGAGAGCTCCGCTAATGAGCCCCCTTTTGACATCTTTGCTGAGTGATTCTATATCGCTGTAGACAGATACAGAAAAAGGGAATGATTCTTTTTCTTCAAGATATTCCTGAAGTCTGCATGTATATCGATTGTCTTTATCGCACAATGCGAGAATCTTTCTGTTCAAAAAATAACCTCCGGTTTTTTTAAAATCCGATAACTGTAAATGTTCCGATAAGCATTGCCATAGAAAAATGTGTTACGTGAAATCCGTTTTTCCCGAAAAGAGACGATATTTTTGAATAAAACGGCATAACAAGGCAATAGATAGAAGTGGGAATAAGTTTTTTTAGTCTTTCCGATATTTTGTTGTAATTAATTGAATTTACCCGGGAAACAACGGGTGTACGATTTTTTAAGATCTTTTCAAAAAAGATTTTTATTATTCCGATCATCACTCCGCCAATGAGTGATGCGAATATAATTTTCAGTGTGATTGTAAATGAGGTAAATGCAGCTATCACGCCAAACAGCTTGCAGTCACCTGCGCCCAGAGCTTTAATGACGAACAGGGGAAATGTTATAAAGAATGTCAGTAAAGCATCTGATATAACTTTTGCGATGCCCGGTGGTCCGGATCCCATCCCATGGTACATCATTGCTGCCATCAGGCCCGCAAAAATCAGACAATTTGGAATTTTATAGGTGCGATAATCTATGACTACCGCGATAAATAGTAATCCATAAAGGTAATAAACCATATAACAATCCTTTCGCAAAAAACAAAAAGAAATGTATAAAAAATAATAACAAAAAGTAGTGAATTAATTCTTTAAATGGGGGATTATCGCATTCGAACGAAAACGATAAATTCGGAATTAAATCAGACTGTCGTCTTCCTCACTTGTGAAATCAAACTATCACGATAAAAATAATTTGTCAATGGGTTTTGGAAAAATTATTTTAAGGAATTTTTGGGGCGTGTTTACATAAATAATTATGGTGTGTAAAATATCATGTTTTTATGATATAATGTAACGGATTATGGGTTACATAACATTTTTTGAACTGTTGGGGGAAGAACAGTGTCTTATATGACAAGAGGAGTTTGATTTGAAAAAGAAAAATAACCTTTTTGACAAAATAAGTAAAATTAACAACCCGGAAGATGCCATTTCAGAGGATACCATGAACATCCTGAACCTGGATGAGACAGACCTCGATGAAGTGGATTTCGAGGAGGAAGAGTCTGAATTTGCGGACGCTTTTGATGTGGAGGGGAAAAGTCAGGATGATCTGACGGATCCTTCTGATGAGATAAACTCATTTGACACCAAGGAAATCGAACTGATCGGTTCCAATGTGGTTGATGAGGCCATTGCTTCCATGGAAGATTACTCCGTAGGAAGTGCAGATGAGGAAACCGTGGATGAAACGACGGATTTCATCGAGAGCGAACCGGCCGGGGACGTTCATTATGATGAGAACGGATTCAGGATCGAGACTGATGAGGATGGCAACGAACTTTACTTTGATGAAGACGGCAACAGGGCTGTGTACGACGAAAACGGTGATTATACACTGTATAACCCTGACGGCTTCAGGATTGATTATGATGAAGACGGTGTGATGCGCCTCTATGATGCAAAGGACAGGGAGGTCGTATACAACGATGAGGGCGAGATAGTCTTTGCATCGGCAGTAACAGCCTCTCAGGATCTTGAATTTACCGATCTTGATGATGAGGACGATTACGAGGATGAGTCAGAAGACGACGATGGGGAAGAGGAAGAAGAGAAAACAGGTTTCTTAGAGAAAATAAAGGGATTCTTTTCAAATCTCGGACCTGCTGAGTACGGAATTGGCGCCGGAGCACTCCTTATCCTTATCGTAGGAATAGTTGTAATAGCAGCAACTGTTAATTCGTCAAAGATAAAAGCAGAAAATATGCTTGCAAACGTGGGAGCCCAGTATGCGAGCCTTAAAGTGACCGATGCAAATACTCTCCAGGCCATCGCATCCAAGGCATACATGAGCACGGCGACTGTAGAAGAGCCTGAAGAAGAGGAAGATGTGGAGTGTAATGAAGTAAAGCTGACATATACCTCCATTGATAAAGATTTAAGAATTAAATTTTACAATACAGCAAATGACAAGCTCGTAAGGGATATAGAGTTTGAGGTTAAGCTCACTCACAAGACAGACGGAGACGTATACGAGTTTAAAGATGAAAACAAAGACGGAATTATCTATGAGAGCGATCTGAAAGCAGGCGATTACACTGTAGAAGTAACCGGTATCGACGGTATATCGTTTATCTTTGAATCAGATTATGCAACGGTAAAAGGCGAGATTGAATATGTTGTGATCGATGTGGCCGATGAAGTCATCGAGAATGCAACAGGTGTTGAAGATACAGCTGTAAAAGAGGTTGAGGAGGAGACTCCCACCATTACAGATACTGTAGAATGGGTAGAATCAACCAGAACATCTCTTGACGGAACTGACGGATACAAAAAGATCGACAAATCGGATATAAAGAGCCCCGAGTCATCTAAGATAGAGACTGATGTATTTAATGAGGTGCTCGTGGCATACAATCCCTACTCAATATGCATGGCAAGCGGATATGCAAAGGTTGCCACTATTACAAGAGATCAGGGCAATCCGGAGACAACGGACCCGAGCAGTGAACCTGAGTCAAGTCCAGATCCGAGCACAGAACCGGCTGAATCACCAAGTCCTGATCCGAGTCCGGAACCGAGTACCAACCCTGATCCTACTCCGTCAGCTTCACCGAGCGAAAGCCCGTCGCCCTCACCAAGTGTGTCTCCGTCGGCAGATGTTACGGTGACTGTATCAAAAACAAGTCTGACACTTAAAGTGGCCGGAGCAGAGACCCTTACAGCTACAGTAAAGAATGGCGATGGTACAACCAAGACAGGGGCAACGGTTACATGGTCGTCATCTGACAGCACCATAGCAACTGTTGATGCAACCGGCAAGGTAACAGCAGTTAAAGTCGGTTCATGTAATATCATAGCGACCAGTGAAGGCAAGACAGCTACATGTGCTCTTACTGTAGAAGCAGCTGATGTGACTGTTTCATCAGTTAAATTATCACAGGAAACAAAATTAACAATTAATAAAAATTACACCGGAAAGTTGACGGTAACTATCACTTACAGTGACGGAACAACCAGTACAGATGCTTCAAAATGTACATGGGCATCTTCCGATACCAAGATTTGTACAGTCGATGCACAGGGCAACATCAAAGCTTTAAAAGCGGGTAATTGCAAGATCACGGCAACATGTGGTGGCAAGAGTGCTGAGTGTCCGGTAATGGTTCCCGGAGTAGTATCGCTCACGGTTTCGCCGTCTTCTGTAGATGTAAACGTCGGAAAGACAGCTACCCTCACAGTTACCGCTACCATGGCGGACGGTACAAAGGTCACGGATGCGTCCAAGTTTAAGTGGTCTACAGTACCTTCCAATACAACAGCATTTACCGTATCTACGGCAGGTGTTGTTACAGGTAAGGTTGCATCAGAGAAATCTCCCGGATCTGTTCAGGTATATTACAATGGTTCGGATTATCCGGATTCATCGCTGACAGCTACAGTAACGGTAAATGTAAAGAAAGACTACTCATCCGATACAACCTCGCCCCTTAAGACCAATGATGGCAAGCAGGTTTATGTAAAAGACGGAAACGGTTACAGGACAGCAACATTCTCGGATTATTATTCTGCAACAGATTTCTATATAGTGTATAATACAAGCTATAAGTATACAGGCTGGCAGAATATAGACGGAAATACATATTTCTTTGATAAAGACGGCAATAAAGTAACAGGCAGCCAGGTAATCAGTGGTGTTAAGTACGAGTTTACTTCAGAAGGAGTCCTTAAGACTGATACATCGGGTATCCTCGGAATCGACGTATCTGTATGGCAGGGCAATATCAACTGGACCAGTGTTAAGAACAGCGGTATCAACTTTGCTATAATCAGATATGGTTACAGAGGATCAACCGCAGGCGGTATATATAAAGATACAAAATTTGATACCAATATTTCAGGTGCCAAGGCAGCAGGCCTTAAAGTCGGTATGTACTTCTTTACCCAGGCTATTACCGAGGCCGAGGCAGTTGAGGAAGCATCTGCATGTATCGCAGCCGCAAAAGAGTACGGCATCTCTTATCCGATATTTATCGATACGGAGAGCGGCGGCGCAGGTGCCAGAGCAGAGAATCTTTCTGTGGCACAGCGAACCGCAGTATGCAAGGCATTCTGTCAGACAGTTAAAAACAGCGGATATTCCGCAGGTGTATATGCATCCAAGTGGTGGTTTGGAGCCAAGCTTAACTACAGCGAACTCAACGGATATGTCATCTGGCTTGCCCAGTATGCATCGGCTCCTTCACTCAACGGACGATATGACTTGTGGCAGTATTCGTCAAAGGGATCTGTAGGCGGTATCAGCGGAAATGTTGATATGGATATTTCCTACATGGGATATTAATTAAGGTCAGGAGATTTAAAATGAGAACTTATCTTGTAACCGGCGGCGCCGGATTTATCGGTTCCAATTACATTCATTACATGTTTGGAAAATATGATAATGAGATCCGCATCATTAATGTTGATGCCCTCACATATGCGGGCAACCTTGAGAACCTGAGAGATGTTGAAAACAGAGACAATTATACTTTTGTCAAAGCAGACATCAGAGACAAGGAAGCGATTGAAAAGATCTTTGCCGAGAATGACATAGACAGAGTCGTTCACTTTGCGGCAGAGAGCCATGTGGACAGGAGTATTAAGAATCCTGAGGTCTTTGTTGAGACAAATGTACTCGGTACAGCAGTTATGCTTAACTGTGCAAAAAAGGCGTGGGAGAATCCTGACGGTACATTCAAAGAAGGTAAAAAGTTTCTCCATGTATCAACAGATGAAGTGTACGGATCATTACCTGATGATGACAATGCATTTTTCTATGAAACATCACCGTATGATCCCCACAGTCCATATTCAGCTTCAAAGGCAAGCTCGGATATGCTCGTAAAGGCATACATGGATACGTATAAATTTCCTGCGAATATTACCAACTGTTCAAACAACTACGGACCTTACCAGTT
>DFKO01000011.1 GCA_002373855.1 Lachnospiraceae bacterium UBA3643 | reverse complement strand
AAGGATAGAAATACTATCTACAAGATAATCTTCCTTCTCTCAATCGGATTTACTGCAGCAGTTGTACTTACAAACGGTATCCAGAGCGAGATCGTAGTTCTCTGCGTAGGACTTCTCATCATGGTCAACGCAGGATACGGCGGCGGATTCTCAAATGTACCTACACTTCTCTCAGACCACTTCGGTATGAAGAGCATCTCTGCAGTACACGGTATGTGCTTATCTGCATGGGCTATGGCAGGACTTACAGGTAATCAGCTTGCTACATTTATCGTAAAGCATGTAGGTGAGTATACAGACAAGACTCTTGCAGATGGTACTGTGGTATCTGTTAACACTCAGGGATATCAGACAGTGCTCTATGTAACACTTGCCCTTTATGTAATAGCTGCAATTGTTTGCTTTACAATGATCCCCAAGAAAAAGGCAGCTCCCGAAGAATAAAATATAGGTAATGATACTTTTTGAAGAGCTGTCTGACTAAGAAGTGAGACAGCTCTTTTATGTCAAAAACAAAAAATAAACGAGATAAAAAACAACCACGATTTTAAAAAATCTATTATTCATGCTTTTATATTTTTCCACCAAATTGCCTAATAAATATTCGTCATTTTCAATAAAACACTTTTGCAACACTTCATCTGATAAAATTCGGGACAAGACAGGAAAAATATGCCCTTCGTAAAAGAATCTGATGTGATGATAAAGGGCGGATCGTATAAGCAGGAGGTCTTATTTATGGGTGATACGAAGAAAAGCAGTGTCTGGGATCTTGCAAAGGAGCGCCAGACCAAATTTCAAAAAACCAGAGCGATCATGTACAGCAAGGAACAGTATGAAGAAGCAGGTTTATTGAAAAAGGCCTGGTATAATACGAATTCTTATTTCAGTCTGAAGATGGCTGAGATAAGCGAAGCCTGGCCGGAATTTCGTGACAGTATTAAGATGAAGGCTTTTGATATTAAATGGAGATACAGGAATTCGGCACTTCGTGATGCTGTAGACAAAGCCGGCAGCAAAATCAAAAAAGGTGCCGTCATAGTAAAGGACGTAACGGTGCTTGGAGCCACGACGGCAGCCAAGTATATTTCGTTTGGTGCAAGGAAGGTAGCCGAGGGCGCCATAAAGTTTAAGAACAGCGAGCTTGTTCAGACTGCTGTTAAAAAGACCGGCGGCTTCTTTAAGGCTGCAGGCGGATGGATCAAGAAGCAGTCTGTTAATGTAGCGTCTAAGATAAAGGGCGTATTTTCGGGAAGCTCGAAAAATGTTGATGAGAAAAACAGCAAATTCGGTCTTCTAAAAAGAGAAGCTGCGGAACTGTTCGTAAGGGGCTGGCGTGGCGTTAAAAAGACGACTGTGGATATCGCAAAGCAGACCGCTGATATTGCGAAGGATATGGCTGACAAATTCAGCAGGACGGAATTTGCAAAGAAAACAGCTGAGATAGCCGTAAAAGCAGGAGAAAAGGCAAAGGATGCCGGTGTGGCGACCGGACGCGGCTTTAAATATCTGGCAAAAAAGATAGCCTCCGGAGCAAAATGGACATACGGCAAGGTTGCGCCGACTGTGAAATCCTTAGCAGAAAAGGTTGCAAATAAGTTTGGTGAATTAAAAGCGAGATTTTCCGACTGGAGATACGAAAGCTCGAAGATCTCAAATGGTGACAACAACGATATCCACAGGATGCTCCGTGAAGATAAGTACGGTGAAGATTACACGAACAGACTGCAAAGATTCAGAGAGGACATCAAGAAAAATAAGGACATCATGAAGCGTCTGAATCTTCGTAAAGATGTGGAGAGACTTAACCGTAATGCCGACGATATGGAGAAGGGCAATACCGGAGACATCGAGCTACAGGATATTAATCCGGAGACCAATAAGCCCTTTGAAGGAGAGAGAGAATTTCAGGGCATGCTCGAAACGATCAACGAGCTTGATCTCGGTTCCGCATATATAAGGCGTGAAGAGCCTGAAATTGAAAACGGCGTTCCCGAATCACTTCAGAAAAACGGCTCGGCTCCAAAGAGAGAGAGGGTAAGTCTCGATGAGTTCGAGCAGGAGGTAAAAGACGAGGAGCTCCTAAAAGAAAAGGGAGTGGATATTAACAACATCCCCAAATCTGCCGGAGACAACAAGCTTGTTGCAAACGGACCTAAAAATGCGATCAAAACAGCAGAGAAATTCAATGATCTCAAAAAGGACGACAATTCAAAGAAAAATGTCCTGAAGGGCAAGAGCAAGGATGAGAAATTAAAGAATATAGTATCGAAATCCACTACGGCACTTGAGACGACACTTAAGGTTGCGGGAAAAGAATTCCCTCTCACAAACCTGAGCGAAGCCTTCTCCAGTGCAGTTGATATCAAGGATCCGGAGAAGAGAGAAAAGAGCATCACAACACTGATTACAAATGTACTTGATGAGGTGGGCAAGATCTATAAGCAGTTTGGCGGAGAAAATTCCTTCTCAAAGATAGCCGAAGCTCTCAACAAAAATGCAAACGGTCTTATCCTGCCTAAAAAGGATCAGGTTCAGATAGCAAAAGTTCAGGCATGCCTTAAAAATATCCAGAAGGGTTCAAATGTTCTCTCGACAATAGTGAAAGAGGCGGGAGGCAATGCTGCGGCTCTTAACAGTACTGCTCTCCTCGGTCCTGTCATCACTATTCTCAAGGGTGTTGAGAATTATCATAAGCTTGTGGAGAAGAATGAGAAATTAAATGCTCTCACAAATGAGGACAAGTCTCTCAATCTCGTTGATAACAATGTGATCCGTCATATCAATATGGCGCAGAAGGATCTGGTGAACCAGAATGAGGTAAAGCAGAAGCAGACTGTGATGAATACAGCGGTGAATGCTACCCTCGACACTGTCGGTATCCTTACCGGGCAGACTGCGGTGACAGGTATGATCACCTCCGCCCTCAGTAAGGTATCACCGACGGATCTGATCGTGGCATCCATGAAGAAAAAGACCGATCACCAGCTGATGATGACCGATGCGTTCGGTTCCATGGAAAAATACAGGGAATACAAGCACGCACATGGTCTTAAAAAAGAGGATGTGCAGAGAGAGATAATGGGTATGTCTTCGACAACTTCGGTAAAGGAATACGCAAACCGCGTCAGGATGGAGACTGCGCTTCATCTTCACTCAAGGGCAAAGCAGGCACAGAAATATGGCATCGAGAATGGCGCAACAAAGCTCCGCGATGCAGGCGGTCTTGAGAGCAAGACCTCGAGAGAATTATACAAGGAGATCGGCGGAGAAGATTTCGACAAGACTCTCAGACGCTCCAAGCTATCGATATTCAAAGAGAAGCTGAGAGCCGAAAAAAAGAAAAAGGAAGAGCTTGCAAAGAATAAAAAGGCCGAGAATGCTCTTAAGGGAAAAGATATAAACGGTAAGAGTGACAAGGACAGGAATAAAAAGGGTATTTCCATGTGAAAAAAATTAAATTATAATCAAAATTGGAGGGTAATGAAATGGCAACAGCACTTGAATTATTAAGAGACAGGCTTACAGAGGATTCACTGGAGATAGCCTACGACAATATTGACGGAGTCAACACACTCCGCGTCATACTTGACGGTATCGGAGCAGATGAGGACGGCCTCGTGGTCCTTGAGATCAGTGAGATTCCGATTGAGGAAGAGGATAAATACGGATATTTCCACTTTATGTCCGTTCTTGCCAACAAGCTTGACGATGATCAGATCCCGGCAACTCTTGTGAACTTAAATGAGATCAATTCCGAGACGCTTCTTGGCAGCTATCAGATCGTTTCCGAGGCGGGTACCATTGTTCACAAGTACATACTCCGTACGCCCCTTAAGGATGCGGAGGGTACGCAGGAGGATCTTTACAATTGTCTTGTTGATGTTGTGGCTATCATCAATGAGGATTATGACAGAGTACTTCTGTCTATTGAGTGATCCGAAAGGTTTTTCCTCAAAAAAATATCAGGGATATGTTATAATTATATGCGGATTTCCAAGTACGGATATCCGCATATTTTTTTGCACGTGGCATACATGATCAGGCAGGTAGGGATATATGTCCGAAAAAAGCGGTTTGACCGAAATATTCAGAAAAAAAGATAATTCAGCCGATGATATGGATCTCTTGATGCATGTCATCAAGACCATGCACAGCTTTGCGGTTAAAGGCGACTATGTGTCTCCCGAGGATCTTGAGAGACAGCGGGGAGCCCAGGACAGATTCTGCAGGCTCGTCACTCCATCAAAGGGTATTGAGTACAAAGGCTTTGAGATAGACGGCATACCTGCTGAGTGGAGTATCCCCGAGTTTCCCCATCATAAAAAGCATATTATTCTGTACTGTCACGGAGGCGGATACACCTGCGGCAATCTTAATTATGCCAGGATATTATCCGGCAAGCTTGCGTTAAATACAGGCTTTGAGGTTTTATCCTTTGCATACAGACTGGCCCCTGAGAATCAGTACCCGGCGGCCATCGAGGATGCCATGAAGGTATGGGATTATCTCATGTACAGAGGATACGGAGCCTCCGATGTGATCATTGCGGGAGATTCCGCAGGAGGCAATATGGCCCTTGAGATCTGTATCAGTTTAAAGGACATGGAGAGAAAGATGCCAAGAGCCCTTATCCTCATGAGCCCGTGGACTGATATGAGCATGTCCGGATCTTCATATAAAGTCTGGAAGGAGAAAGACCCCATGCTGAATGAAGATTATATCAAGGCAGTGAGAGGCGCGTACGCCGGAGAGAAGGCTGACTTTAAAAATCCTTCCTTAAGTCCTCTCTTTGCAGATTTAAACGGACTGCCCCAGACCATGATACAGGTAGGCAGCAATGAGATCCTGAGATCCGACAGCGAGAGCCTGGCCAAGAAACTGCGCCAGTGCGGCATACTGGCGAGACTTGAGGTATATAAAGGCGGGTGGCATGTATTTCAGCAGATGCCTCTGCCGATCTCTGCGAGAGCCATGAAAGAAATAGGTGATTTCACAGGAGAGATCATCAGATAATCACGATATTAAAAGCAAGGAAGTAATGGTTTTGGAACAGGACAACTGGTACCATCTTGATAATGTAGCAAAAATATTTTTGGCAAATCATAACAGGCGTGATACGAGAACCATGCGTATCAGCTATACACTCTTTGAGGACGTTGATCCCGATATCCTAAAGGAAGCACTGCTAAAGACCATAAAGAGCCTCAGGCACTTTCAGGTGAGGATCAGGCGCGGACTATTCTGGCATTATGTGGAGCCTACGGATGTACTGCCGGAGGTCACCGAGGAGTATGACAGGCCGTGTCCGGAGCTTTACGGCAAAAATTACAGAGGCGTACTCCACTACAGGGTCACATATTATCACAGTCGTATAAATCTCGATATGTTTCACGGTATAGCGGACGGTACGGGTGCCCTCGAGTTTTTAAATACCATTGTCTATAATTATCTGACATATAAATATCCGGGCGATATGAAGGGTGTCGTATTAAACAGCGAGGCCGATCAGGAGTCGAGAAATGTAAACAGCTATCGCCAGTATTATGAGCATTCCGATTCATTCAGGGTATCCGGAGACTCTACAGGCAAGGCGTATCATGTCCATGGTCTTAAACTCCCCTACGAGCAGCTCCAGTTTTTTGAGGTCCACATGAATGTAAAGGAAGTGATCGCAAAGAGCAAGGAGTTAAAGGTGTCTCTGACAAGCTATATCGGAGCAAAACTCATGTTGGCCCTCTACAGCGATATGCCGGCTATGGCTAAAAAGATGCCGATAACCATATCCATGCCCGTAAATCTGCGCAACTATTTCCCTTCAGAGACGGCGCGAAACTTTTTTAACAGCGTATCGGTGAGCCATATATTTACGGGAGATGAGACCTTAGAGTCCCTTGCCCTTGAGTATGATGCCAAGTTCAAGGAGCGTTTAAAGAAAGAAAACCTGACAGAGCAGATGCACAACTTTGAGAGGATAGAGCATATCATGTTTACCCGTCTCGTGCCCCTTGCCATAAAGCAGCCTGTCGTTAAATATTTCTCCCGCAAGAGTGCCAAGACGGTATCGGCAGTCATATCCAACATGGGTGCCATAAAACTTCCTGTCCCAATGTCAGAAAAGATTAAGGAAGTATCGGCATACTGTGCATCGGATGATATTTTTATTGTGGTAAACAGCTACGGAGACGACCTGGTCATGGGTATCAGTTATCCGTATCAGGCTACAGGTGTATTAAAGACTTTCGTCAGGAGCTTTCATGATGACAGCAGCGAGATACGCGTAGCAGCAACGGAGGTAGTACGATGAAGATATGTCCCCATTGCAAAGTAAATATAGAAGGTTCGTGCCAGATATGCCCCTTATGCCAGAACTATCTTGAGGGAGAGGATACGCCGGACAAGTGGCCCCTGGCTACCCAGCTTAAAAAGCAGTCGCTCCTTTACAAGATTCAGCTCTTTATCATGATCGCGGCGGCCATGGTCTGCCTGTCCCTTGATTTCATGATGGACTTGTCGGGGGATATCCACTGGAGTCTCCTTGTGGTTTCATTTGTCGTGGCCATACAGCTGACTATCCGTCATATATTCAGGACCTGGTTTAATTTATCAAGAGCCATATCCATATCGATATTTTATGTCAGCGTCCTTTTGATGATACTGTTTGCATATATAGGATTATGGAATGTATGCATACTGATCGTCCTCCCGATACTCTGGACGACACTGCTTGTCGTAGACCTGATCCTTGTATTCCTCGATAAATCAGGCAATGCCATGGCATATCTGCTCATAGTATTTTTCGTAAATATTTTCTTTTACTGGCTCGTGCTCTCTGTTACAAAAGAGGCTCATATCGTATGGTCGATCAGTCTGATGATCACGGCTGTCGCACTCATTGCCATAGCCATATTTAAAAACAAGACCATGATCCGCGAGATCCAGAAGAGACTCAGCATGTGATTAATTCTAAATATATTTTATGATGCGATTATTTGAATCTCCACTCCGGTCATTTAGCTGGTATGGAGAACTTAAAAATAAAATAGCCGGTGACAGGCCTTTTTCTGCAAAACTGACCGGGCCATCCGGCACGGAAAAATACCATATCCTCGACAGCCTGTCAGGTGACGGTGGCAATGTGATTGTCGTTGTTGAAAACGATCTGCGGGCCAGGGAAGTCCTTGAGGATTTTAGATTTTTCAGAAAAGA
>DFKO01000162.1 GCA_002373855.1 Lachnospiraceae bacterium UBA3643 | reverse complement strand
GGCATAAATGCAACGTCCGTAAGGAATAACAGTCTGTCGATTCCGGGAATCTCAAATACACATACATGTGAAAGGGGCTTTCCTGTACGAAGACCTACTTCCTTGTTGAGAACGCTCTTTAAGAATGTACCTGTGGGAAGGAGTCCTTTCATATACATATCAGCTTCTCCGTCATGCACAAGCTTAACTGCCTTAAGAGATGCCTCAACAACATCCTTCTCATCGATGATGCGATACTCAGACATATCCATTGAAAGCTCTGCGCCGATCTCCCTAATCTTGTCCTCATCACCTACGAGGATAGCGTCTGCGATCTTGCGCTCCTTTGCAACCTTAACTGCCTCAAGGACTGCTTTGTCCTGTGCTACAGCTACGGCAAGCTTCTTTGTGCT
The DNA here is from genome assembly GCA_002373855.1 of Lachnospiraceae bacterium UBA3643. Taxonomy (GTDB): domain Bacteria; phylum Bacillota; class Clostridia; order Lachnospirales; family Lachnospiraceae; genus NK4A136. The sequence goes on along the minus strand of DFKO01000162.1, from coordinate 2,968 downwards.
GCATGCGTTTACTCTTGAAAGTAAATCTTCAAAACTCTTTGTCATTTCCTTTTACCTCACATAAAAATCTTGTTTGAAAATTTATGAATATAATCGGTACAAAAATACCTTCTGCACCGTTACGCTCAATTTTCAATGATATCATAAAAGAGGGGTGCTTTACAAGTTTTACAAGCCTCCCCTCTTTATCTGCGATATTAAAAACAATAATCGTGAAATTATCACATATGATATTTTATCGTCTGTGCACCGGTTATCAGTCCATATAATCCCTGATATTTAACTTTTCGTTTGATGCAGTCTCTTCATCAAAGATTCCGGGTACAAGCTCTGTGATATTGGCATTGCCTGTCTCGGGATCTATGTAGTAGCGTGTCTCTGCTGCTGTATATGATCTGTAGAGAACCACGATCTCACCGTCATCATTGGTTGTAACCTCAAAGTATATGGTATACTCATCTGAATCAAGCATATCCTCTAATTCCGGTTCCTTTTCAAACCAGTATTTTTTAATTGCAGCAAGAGCCTGATCTTCGGTAATGAGATCTGTATCGGCTGTTCCATCGTCTGCAGTCACTTCCTCAGATCCTTCTGCGGGAGCTTCGGCATCAGTTGTTTCATCATCTGAAGTGTCCTCACTGTCTACCGGGTTCTCTGCATCAGCAGCATCTGTCTCTGCGTCAAGCTCTACTACTTCAGGCTCGTTTACTGTAGTTTCAGTTCCGGCCTGGGTATTTGAACCGCATCCCATAAGTCCTATAATAAGACTGCATACAAGTAACATAATTTTCTTTTTCATAAATATTTCCTCCGATTAAGTTGTTTACCGTATAATTATAATACCCTTGTCAACTATTCATAACCTTCCTCCCGGCAAGTCTGCACACGCAAAAACGCAGCCCCTTAAGTGACTGCGTTTTATGATTTCAGGTGATTTTATTCTACAACGTTAAACTTTTGCTCTTCTTCGTCCCTGCCGCCAAGGATCTGATTTACGAGATCGATACGGTCGTTTTCAATGCCGTTCTTTACGGCCTTTGCTTTCATATCGTCCTTATTCTTATCGAAGAGATCTTTCCCAAGGTCTTTGCTGATCTTCTCGTCGTTGTCGAGATTTTCCTTTACCTTTGCTTTCCTGTCGTCGTCTGATGCCCCGGCAGTTTTCTTATCATCTCCGTCAGCTGCTTTCTCAGGTTTAACCTCAGGTTTAACCGCCGGCTTTTCAGCCTTTTCATTTTCGGCATTTTTTTCAGTTTCCTTTAACTGTTCGCTGACTTTGCTCTCTTTCTCGTCAGCCTTTGATTTACCCTCTCTGAGTTTTTCTATCTCTTCGAGTTTTTCTTCATAATCTTCTCTGCTGACTCTGCCTTCTCTGTAGAGAGTCTCAACCTGAGCGCCTGTATATCCTGTAAGGTCCTTAACCGGTTCCTTGCCTTTATCCTCTGCTGCCTTTGTGTCAGAATCCTTTTCGGCAGCCATCTCTTCCTTTACCTTTTCTCTGGTATTTTTCTCTTTCTCGATGACTATACCGTCCTCGGATGCAAGAACTATCCGGCCGTTTGCAGAGACTGCACTCCTGCTATTTTCGCTGATATCAAGGGACGCACTGTCGGCCCCGAAGGAATCGGCTTTTTTGCGGCTGTCTTCTTTATCTTCCTTAATCCTGGTACCTGCATCAAATTTCTGCTCATTAACGGCACCTGCATTAAGTGCTCCGCTATATATTTCAGTTGCATTATTCAACGGGTTTATCTGCATAATAACACCTCCTTACGAAATGTGCATACTTCTATACATTATTTTATATAATTTATATTAAAAATTCAACTTTTTTCTGCTGATATCTCATGAATTTAAGCTGATTTCAGCTTTTTACCCGAGACTTTAAATACCTCTCCAAACTGGGCCAGCAGGATAGCTAAAAATACAAGTATGCACCCTGCTATCTGCTTTCCGGTAAGGTGCTCTCCAAGGAGCATCCAACCGCCAAGTACGCAAAATACCGACTCAAAACTCATAAGGAGCGATGCCAGGGTAGGCTGAAGATTTTTCTGACCTACTATCTGGAGGGTATATGCCACGCCGCAGGATAATATACCTGCATACAGTATGGATATCCACGCGTCCGGATTTAGGAATGCGCCAAGCATCATACCCGTATCCCCTGACCATTTATCCGGCTCAAAAATAAAGGCCGGTACTGCCGTCAGGATACCGCATACCAGAAACTCTATGGCTGCCAGCCTGATACCGTCGGTATCCGCCACAAACCGGTCAATCATAATGATCTGAACCGCAAATGACAGGGCACTGAGAAGCAGGAGTATATCCGGCCACTCAAGGCCTTCGGGTCCTGTCATACTGAGCATATATATACCGGACATGGCTATGGCAACAGCTACCCATATATGGAGTCCTGTCTTTTTACCAAGAAAAAGTCCTATTACAGGAACCATGACAAGATAGCAGGCTGTGATAAATCCAGCCTTTCCCGCACTGCGGCCGTATGTGATACCTATCTGCTGGAGATTGGTTGCAAGAAACAGCACAACACCTATCAGTGCTCCGGATATATACAGTTTCTTTTTTTCTTCTTTATTATTAGGTTTTTTACCATACCCGAGCTTATCAAGAAGAGCTATAACAGGGAGCAGAACTATCGCGCCTATAATGTTTCTTATGAAATTAAATGTAAACGGTCCGACAGCATCTCCGCCGGCAGACTGGGCTACAAAAGCAAATCCCCATATTGCCGCAGTGAGCAGCAACATGAGGGAATATTTCATGGTTTTATTCATATTTAAACCTCTGATAATTATGCTTCAAGGATCGCATTGAGGAAGTTTCTGGTCCTCTCGACTTTAGGATTGGTAAATATCTCTTCCGGAGTGCCTTCCTCGGCTATAATGCCGTCTGCCATAAAGAGCACCCGATCTGCCACCTCTCTTGCAAATCCCATCTCGTGGGT
>DFKO01000143.1 GCA_002373855.1 Lachnospiraceae bacterium UBA3643 | reverse complement strand
CCTATTCTCTGTTCTATGGTCAGAGAATATTCTCTCTTTAAGTACATGGGAGTATCAAATATATGCATCTCCGTCATGCCTTTTATAAGCACATCGGGGATTTTAGGCATCAGATATACCCTGACTCCGTTGCCATAGCAGTACTTTAACAGCTTATTTCTCTCAGCCATCGGTATATCCCATATAACCATGGCATCGTATCTCTCTTTAAACTCCTCTATGACAGCATCCACGCCTTCGCTGATATTGATACATTTACAGATGTTGTATTTATCAGGTCTTGATGCAAATTTTGCCAGGATGTCTTCATTTGATCTGTTTCCGGATACAAGTAGCATATCCCTTGGAGGAAAGAGCATACTGTAAAGACCGTTTGTCGACGCTGTCCATACGCCGGCCCAGACTATATCGGCGCCCATAAGCATCAGCATATACTGAGGAGGTACAAGTTTTGCAGACATAAGGGATATGATGGCATATGTGATCACATTTACGCAAAAGACTGCAAAAATCTCTGAGAAAAAGACTTCCCAGGCCTTAAGGTAACCTATCCTCGTGCCTCCGTACATCCGGGAAAAGAAAAGGAGCAAAACAGCATAAATACTGATCATAAGGATATCACCCTTGATCCAGAACTCCTTTGCAACCATTACCTTATAAAAGCGAAACCATAAAAAACCATAAGCTGCTACCTGCAAAGCAAGACTTATGGCTGATGAAATTATTATTATAATTCTTCTGGATGTTTCAAGTTTTTTCATAGTTATGTTAATTATAACAAATCCTATAATCTCCTGGCAACTGCCATGAATGCCCATGCAATCAAGTGCCAGAGGCTTTTAAGGAAGCCCATATTCTCCCTGTGTCTGTACAGTCTCCATATCCTGACAATAGCCTTGAGCTTGTTTGCGGAGAGAGTATTTCTGCTCCTCCTGTATATTACGAGGCTCTCATCCAGTCCGTATGCAACCCTGCCTGACCTTAATATATTCCACCAGGTCGCAGTATCCTCACTTGCGACATACGGCATCCTGATCTCCTCTTTTGTTATTTTTGACAGATCAAACATAACGGTAGATGTAAAAATCACCGTTCTTGAAAGAGCTTTCTCATAAGGCATTACCTCAGGGACATGAACCGTCTTTCCGAGAGACTTTGCATTTTTATCACCGTAATCATATGCGGTAAAAGCAAATGCAGCGCCTTTTTTTATCATAAAATCCAGGGTATTTTTCAGTTTTTCCGGTCTCCAGACGTCATCTGCATCGAGGAAAGCTATGTACTCTCCCTTTGCAACAGATACACCGTAATTTCTGGCTCCGGCGGCGCCTTTTTGTCCGCTCTCATTATTTACCACACGGATTCTTTTATCTCCAAAAGATTCAATAACCCTGCGGCTGTTATCTGTCGATCCGTCATCCACACAAATAAGTTCCCAGTCTCTGTATGTCTGGATTATCACGCTTTTTATCGTCTTCGATATGAACTTTTCAGCATTATATACAGGTACAATAATACTGATCATCAGTTAATCTCCAATATATCATTCGGTTACTTCAAATATTACAAATCCGCTTGTCTCAAACACAGGCTCATATACCGGGTCGGAATCCTTATAAAACACTTCGTCACTACCAAAGATAAATCCCCTGGAAAAGCGTCCGTATTTTCTCCTCGAAAGGAGTTCGGATATGATCTGCTGTTTCTCAAACTCTTTTCTCTCAAGGGCTTTTGTATATCTCTGAGTCGAGAGTATAAAGAACTCACAGCCCAGCATCTTTGCTTCATCATAAAGCATTGAGATCGATGGCGATTCCTCATTTATCATCTGATAAGCATTATATTTCTCATCTTCATAAACATTTCCCGTCAGGGCAAAACAGTCGTCGATCCACATATCTTTTCCGTAAACGAGAAGAATACGTCCGTCATACTCTCTGGCAGACTCCATTATGGTATCTTCTCCCCATATTACGCATGACTGCTTGTTGCTGCTGTCCATGTATTCACCCAGGTAATCCAGGACTTCCTGTTTTTTATTATCAAGAGCCGATTCCTGTTTTAAATAAACCGCACTCATTGAATAGGAGGTTGCCCCGGCAAGGACGAGGAGTCCGATAAGTCCTACTGTAAACATTGCCTTTTTTCTCATATTTTCGAGGAATCCTACTGCCCTGACGCCACAGCATACAACGACAGGCACGGTAGGCATTATCCACAAAAATATATTGTCAAAAGCAAGTGACGGCGAAAACCGTCTGATAAACGAAAGGTATAACGGGTTTATCACTATGGCAAGCATTATGATAGCATACCAGAACAGATATCCCGATTCTTCCCTGTCTTCATATTTACCGTACCAGAGAGACAGTAAGCCTGCGAGAAACAGGGCTGTAAAACCGACACTCCCACCTGCCATCTCAAGAGCTGACTGCATTCCGCTTAATGCTGCAGACATTTTACGTACCTCCTGAGTCTGTATCCCGCTGCGACAAGAGTCGCAGCCATGATGATAATTGCACACGGCACAAGTCCTTTTGCAGGAGTAGTCACCAGCATTGCCGATATTACAGCTGCTGTTATATAAACGACTGACTGCCACTTTTTATTTCGATACAGTTCAAATAATTCATACAGGCAAAACGGCACTATAATGCCGTCGCATATAGGCTCTCCCCTGAATCCTTCAAATGTCTGGTAATAAAACAGACTTTTTGCCGAGAAAGCTCCGCAAAGGCTGACGGCACATACACCCGCCACAAAGATAGCCCGTTTTAATTCTTCATTATTGCCCTTGCCGTAAAGTGCCCCTGCCCAAAGGCCGTAAACCATGAGGCAAAGTGACATCGCCCATATAGGAGCGCAGTCATAGACGATGCTGATGCCCTTTGTATGAAATACCTTTGCCATGGCACCATACAGGAACGGCAGTCC
>DFKO01000231.1 GCA_002373855.1 Lachnospiraceae bacterium UBA3643 | reverse complement strand
CCGGCGAGAACCGGCCCCGGTGGATTAATCATCTTCTTCCATTGAGCTTATATACTCGTTGTACTCCTCTTCTGTTGCAAATCTGATCTTCTGTCCGTTTACTATTCCGACAACACTGTAATTTTCGTAATACATTTAAATTACCTCCTTCATAAAACTAATAAGATAAGCATTTTCTCCGATATATAAAATGAGTTGGCGGGAGAAGTATGCTTTTTTTGAGCAGTTCATTGAAATCCCTACAGGATCTCTTTGTTATGGACATATCATAAACCGCCGGGATGACAAAATTTTGCACATAGACAGCGGAACCGGGCAGGGGCTATATCCATATCGATTTGTGCGGAAAACGCTTATTAATATGCATTAACAGCCAAATAGATTTACATCTGAATGTCAGATATTAAGGCTCGAAAAAACAGCATTAATAGATGAGGAGTATAGAAAAAGTTATGAGTAAAGGTCAGAGACCATATATTTCATTACAGACAAAATTTGCAGTGCTTATACTTGCCTGTACTTTATTTACTGCATTTATAATCGGAGGTGTGGGGCTTGCATCTTCTGTAAAAATCCTGGATGAGGATTCGGCCAGGATCATGGAGCTTACAGTCAGTGATGCTGCCAATTATCTCAATAACGCAATGAGAAATATGGCAGAGTGTGTGGACGAAGGTTCTTTATATGCCTCAACAAAGCTCCTGAATATAGACAGCTTTAAGGATGCTTATTACAGAGAGAGTTATATTAAAGAGATGCGGCAGGTATTGAATTTTCTGGTGGATAATGATAAATGGATATACAGTTACTATCTTCAGCTGGATCCGGATATCTGCAGCAGTGATAATGCTTTTTGTTATCGGAAATCAGTCGTCGGCGGAACATTTGCTCTTGTGGAGCCTGTTGATATTTCGGCTTATAATGAGGATGATTCCAGGGTAAGCTGGTATTATCTTGCAAAGGAGCAAAAAGTCGGGGTCTGGACAAATGTAAAGTATGACCCGGACCTGGATATAAATAAGATTTCATACATTGAACCTTTATTTAAAGGCGGTACCTTTATAGGTGTGATCGGAATGGATATAGATTTTTCCGACATCATAGATTATATAGACAAAATCCAACCTTATGAAGGCAGCTCAACCTTCCTTTTAAGTAATAAGGGAACCATCATATATCATAAGTTTTTGGAACCCGGTACAAATCTGGCATCCATAAGCAATGATTTTAATAAAATTTCTCAGCGTATAAGAACCGAAAATAAGAATGAAGAGCTGGTATCATATGAATACAGAGGGGAAAAACGGGAGCTTAACTGGAGAACCTTGAACAATAATATGAAACTGGTTCTTACCACTCCCCTTAAGTCCATTCTGGCAGCAAGAAGTAAGCTTGCCACACGTATAGTGGCTGCTGCCCTGCTTATAAGTATGCTGTTTTTCGTGCTGACCATGAATATGGTTTACAGGATCATCAAACCTATACAAAAGCTGAGGATATCGGCCTCAAGGATCGCAGAAGGAGATCTGGAGGTTGATCTGCGTCCTGAGTCCAATGATGAGATCGGGGATCTCACCGTCAGCTTTTCCAAAAACGTAAAGGTTTTGAAGAGCTACGTTGAACAGATAAAGGGAATCGCATACATTGATCCTCTGACCGGTGTTAAAAGCAAGGCTGCTTATGAGGAGTATATAAAAACAGTTAAAGATGTGATAAAAAACAGAAAAAAGGCATTATCGATCATCGTGATCGATATCAATCATCTGAAGATCATGAATGATGCCTACGGTCATGCCATGGGGGATAAATATATCATAAACTGCTGCGGATGTTTTTCGGGAAAGTTTATCAACAGTCCAATGTTCCGTATAGGAGGAGATGAGTTCGTGGTATTTCTTTCGGAATCAAGAGACTATAACGAAAGGTATAATATACTTGAATATCTTGAACATGAAATGAATTTCAGAGCCAAAGCTGATATTCCCATAGAAGTAAAAGTTTCAGCTGCATATGGCATAGCGGATTTCGATCCCGTTACTTCACCTGAGGGCATGACCTATGATCAGCTTTTCAATATGGCTGACGAAAATATGTATAAAAAGAAAAAAGAAATGAAAGCTGAAAGAGCATAACTAAAAGGCATATAAGCGTTTGCTTATATGCCTTTGCTATATCTATTGATTATAGCATCGGGGTCCTTCTTGACGCATATGCAGTCGGATGATACGCTAATCGAGCAAATAAATATACGTAGAAGTTATTAGAAAAGTGGTTGTTATAATTTCCTGTTTTGCTTAAACAGCATCCCGGAGATAGACATTGAATTGTTTGATATGATAACCTGCCGAAGGAGTAAAACTCTCAGGAGTCTGTAACGGACGGAGACTAATAACGGAGTGAACTCTGGAGAAGCTCTTTTAGAGTGCCGAAGGTGCAAAGGCTCAGGATTTTTCATTGATCCTGCCCCAATCTCTCAGGCAAAAGGACAGAGGGTTAATTTTTT
>DFKO01000030.1 GCA_002373855.1 Lachnospiraceae bacterium UBA3643 | reverse complement strand
ATCCTTGAAACCTTTGGCATTAAGAGAAAGTCGTCTGACAACGTCATGATGGTTGGCTGCGGTATAATCGGTGATTACCTTTGCGGCAAATTTATAAAAGAGGGCAGGAAACTGACCATACTTGAAAATGATATAGACAGATGCCACTCACTTATGGAGAAATATCCAACTGCTAATGTGGCATACTCAGAGGGAGAGATCACGGAAGTTCTTGAAGAAGAGGGGATTAATAAAACAGGTACACTTATATCTCTTACATCAAGTGATGAGACCAACCTTGTAGTTGCCATGTTTGCATGGTCAAGGAAAGTGCCGTCTGTCATTACCAGAGTTGACAAGCAGAGTCATGTGAGACTTCTTCATAAAGTAAATATCGATATTACCGCATCACCTACAGAGCTGTCTGTTCACAGGATCCTCCACTTTATCAGAAACAGTGAGAACAGGGCCGATGGTTCATACAGAGGCTTTTACAGTGTGGCTGAGGGCAAGGCTGAGGTCATCGAATTTACGGCAGATAAAAACTTTAAACTTCTAAATATGCCCATTAAGAGCAAAGAATTTAAGATTAAGAAGAATGTACTGATATCAGGTATCATTAAAAATAACAACATGATCATCCCTTCCGGAGACTCAATCATAGAGGAGGGAGACCGGGTGATCATTACGACAGGTGCAGACCGCAGGATCAGGTCTTTAGATGACATTTTATGAGTCTGAGTATACTACAGGTTTACTTGACGGGTTATACATAATTTGGTATATTTTTAATCGGTTAAGCAAGGGGGCAGACATTTTGTTTGCCCTAATTTTGTACTTATGGAAATTTTATAAAAATCTTTTACAAATAAAGAATATAAGTCAAAAATCTTTGCCTGACCCGGAAAATATTTTTTAAGAGGAGAAAATAATTATGAAAAAGAAAGTAATGGCAGTTTTATGCGCTGCATTCATGGCTTTTGGTCTTGTTGCATGCGGTGCAAGCGAAGGAAACACAGACACAGCAAATACTGATGCGGCAAACACAGATTCAGCCGATGCAGCAGAAAGTTCGATCGACATCTCCGGTGTCACACTCTTAAGTGACGGTGTCCTCACTGTTGGTGCAGAGGTTGGTTACCCTCCTTTTGAGGATTTCGCAGATGACGGTACCACACCTATCGGATTTGATGTTGATGTCATCACAGCTGTAGCTGACAAGCTCGGACTTGAAGTAAATATCATCAATACAGCATGGGACGGTATCTTTGCAGGTATCGGTGTTAACTATGATGTGGCATGCTCAGCTATCACCATCACACCTGAGCGTCAGGAGACAATGCTCTTTTCAACACCCTATATTAACAACTACCAGGCAGTAGTATTACTTGCAGATGATGATACCCAGATCACATCATTCAACGACCTTGACGGTATGTCTATCGCAGTTCAGAAGGAGACTACATCAGATATCCTCATGAGCGATTACAAGTCAACAGGTACGATTGATGTCCAGATCGTAGCCAATGAAAAGATCAAAAGCTGCTTCACACAGCTCCAGAACGGTGAGATTGACGCAGTAGTAGTAGACAGTACTGTAGCAGACGGATATGTAAACAGCTCTGATGCATTCAAGATCGTATACAAGGATACAGAAGAGCCTGAGCAGTTTGGTATCGCTATCAGCGTTGACAACGAGGCACTCCAGACAGCTATCAATGAGGCACTTGCAGAGCTTGAGGCAGAGGGCTTCATCCAGGAGACATACGATTACTGGTTTGGTTCAGTGACAGAATAATTTTTGCCGGCAACGGAGATACTTATTAATGAAAAAATTTGATTTTAAGAAATATTCAAAGCAGATTATTACGGCAGCAGTCATAATAGTTGTCTGTATAATATTTGCGATACTAAAGCCTGCAAAGGATGAACTTTTGTCCCGCACATCTCCTGCCATGCAGGAGATGATAGCGGCTGATGAAAACAGCACGAGAAAGCGGGTGACGGTTACATACAACGACCTGCTCGTCATCAATTATGCATCCCTCTCTTCATCAGGTGCAAACGTGATGAGTGAGAAATATGTAGGACTTCTTGGCAACGTTTACTCGGCAGACGAGGGCGGTATGAAGGTTGTTGGCCAGATGGTCAACTATACATACCGTATGCTCGGTTGCGGAGAAAATCTTATGCACGGCGCAAAGCTGACAATCCTGCTCACGACTCTTACCGTAATATTCGGTGTGATGCTGGGTACGCTCCTTGCCCTTGGCAAGATCAGCAAGAATAAAATACTTGCAAAGATTTCGAGTGCATACATCTTTTTCTTCAGAGGTACGCCACTCCTTATCCAGCTCTTCGTTGTATATTTTACAGTACCGGGTATATGCGGATTTGCATGGAGGGATTTATTCCCTGCATCTGATGCGGAAGCTGTATATAAAGGAGCATTTACGGCAGCCCTTATAGCATTTGCTTTAAACTCAGGTGCTTACTGCGCAGAGATAGTCAGAAGTGCCATCCAGTCAATTGACAAGGGCCAGTTTGAGGCGTCAAGAGCTCTCGGTATGACATACGGCCAGACCATGACGAGGATCATCATACCCCAGTCAGTTCGTCGTATGATTCCCAATGTCAGCAACGAGTTCATCATGATACTTAAGGATGCTTCCCTTGTGTTCGCCATATCACTTATGGACATCACGACTATATCAAAAAATATCATGACATCGGAAGGATCGTATCTCGTATTTATTCCGGCTCTTGTGATATATCTTTTGATCACTGCATTCTTTGGTTATATATTTGACAAGATTGAGAAGAAATTCTCAGTCTATGAATAGGAGGTTACCGTGAGCGACAGTTATGAATATATTCTTAAAACAGAGCATGTGAGCAAACGCTTCGGTTCTCTTGAAGTATTAAAAGATATCAACCTTGCTGTTAAAAAAGGTGAGGTGATCTGTATCATCGGTCCCAGCGGTGCCGGTAAATCGACTTTTTTAAGATCATTAAATCAGCTTGAAAAGATTACGAGTGGAAAAATTTTCATAAGGGATGAGCTCTTTCTCCATCGTGAAAACGATCATACGGTAGACAAGCTCCCTAAGGAAAAACAGCAGGAACTATTACTCGAGATGGGTATGGTATTCCAGCGCTTCAATCTCTTTCCCCATATGACGGTTTTGCAGAATGTATGCGAAGCCCCCGTGGTAGTCAAAAAGGAAAAGAAAGAACAGGTAGAGGTAAGGGCCAGAGAACTCCTTGAAAAGGTAGGCCTCTCGGAAAAGGCAGATGAGTACCCCAGCAGACTTTCAGGCGGACAGCAGCAGCGTGTTGCTATAGCAAGAGCCCTTGCGATGAATCCCGAGATCATGCTTTTCGATGAGCCCACATCAGCTCTTGATCCCGAGCTGGTAGGAGATGTTCTTAATGTTATGAAAGAACTGGCCGGGACAGGTATGACCATGATATGTGTTACCCACGAGATGGGATTTGCAA
>DFKO01000107.1 GCA_002373855.1 Lachnospiraceae bacterium UBA3643 | reverse complement strand
GCTGTTATGGAGCATATCGAGCTTGCAGGAGTACATTCCGGAGACTCGGCTTGTATCATTCCCTCACTCCATATTTCAGAGGAAAATGTTGCAACCATTAAAGAATATACAAAGAAGATCGCAGAGGAAATGCATGTACGCGGTCTTATGAATATGCAGTATGCCATTGAGAACGGCAAGGTTTATGTACTCGAGGCAAATCCCCGTGCATCAAGAACAGTACCCCTTGTTTCAAAAGTCTGCAATATCAGGATGGTACCTCTTGCAACAGAAATCATTACATCTGAGCTTACCGGCAAGGAATCACCTGTACCCGGCCTTAAGGAAAAGAACATCCCTTACTTTGGTGTAAAGGAAGCTGCATTCCCGTTCAATATGTTCCCTGAGGTTGACCCTGTACTCGGACCTGAGATGAGATCCACAGGTGAGGTTCTCGGTCTCTCAAGCCATTACGGAGAGGCATTCTACAAGTCTCAGGAGGCTGTTCAGTCAAAGCTGCCTCTTGGTGGAACAGTACTTATCTCGGTTAAAGATAAGGATAAAGATGAGGTAATCGAGGTTGCAAAATCCTTAGAGTCTGACGGATTCAGGATCATCGCTACAAGCGGTACATACAAGTATCTCACAGATGCGGGCATAAAGGCTGAATGTGTCAAGAAGCTTCAGGAGGGCAGACCTAACGTTTACGATATGATCACAAACGGTGAGGTTGATCTTGTAGTCAACTCACCTATTGAGAAAAATGATGTAAATGATGATTCATACCTTAGAAAAGCAGCAATCAAGGCCAAAGTTCCTTACCTTACAACTGTTTCTGCAGCTATCGCAACAGCAACAGGTATCCATTATGTAAAGAACAATGCAGGAGATGAGCTTAAGTCTCTTCAGAGCCTTCATTCACTCATCACTGATAAATAAGGATAAAGACCGGGATTTATACAGATAATCCCCTGATTTAAAAATGATTAAGACGGCAGTCGCTATGGCTGCCGTTTTAAATTTTAAGAATATGAATATAGATTATATCGGAAAAATACATACGGATTTCCCTGACAAGTTCGGCTTGCCAAGACAGAGCGGAGTGGTTAAGTCTGTTAAGGGCGTGATCACTTTTTATCCCCCGTACAATCAGCCGGAGGCGTTTAAAGGTCTTGAGGGCTTTGATTATATCTGGATTCTGTTTCATTTTGACAGGGCGGTGAGACCGGGCTTTAATGCTACAGTAAAACCACCGAGGCTTGGCGGTAATGTAAGTATGGGTGTATTTGCCACAAGGTCACCGTTCAGGCCCAATAATATAGGGCTGACATGTGGAAAAATCGAAAAAATAATAATTGGAGAAAACGGACCGGAAATACATGTATCAGGCGTAGATATGGCGGATAATACACCTGTAATAGATATTAAACCATACCTTCCGTATGCAGATTCATATCCTGATGCCGGAGGAGGTTTTACCGATAATGTCAGCATAGACATTAAAGATGTCATTATCCCGGATGAATATCTTGAAATGATTCCGGAGAATAAGGTTACTTGCCTTAAGGAAGTCCTCATGCAGGATCCGAGACCAGGGTACAAAAGAGAAGATGATCAGATTTACGGTATGTTTTTTCTAAATATGAATGTAAGGTTTAAATACGAGGAAAATATCATTAAAGTCATAGATGTTACAAGGACCTGATTAACATAATTTTCTTGCAAAAAAATCGTTATATTGTAAAATTATATTATGTATGTCTATGGTTTCATGTTGATTTCGTAGGTTTACATAATAGCGATTGACGGTTTTATATATGAGTAATTTTAATTACACATCATCCCCTGAATATCAGGCCAGGGTGCGTGATCAGGAAAAAATAGATAAGCTTTTGGAAAAATATGACCGGGATAATCCGGCTGATGTAGATAAGATCTGTCAGATGCTGAGTCTCGGGACGATTAAATTTGAATCAAAAGTAGGCAACGAGTTTGATGATGAGATGTTTGAACTCCGTGACAGCCTGAAAAAAAGAAAGCCGTCCGGCCATACAGCTACAGGGGACACTAAGGGGAAAACCGGAAAATCAACCGCTAAATCAGGCTCTGCCGGGAAAAGCAGAACCAGGTTTGAAGACCTCGACGATGATATGAAAGTCCTGGTCAGAAAAGAACTGAGAGCCCAGTATATCAGACGGACATTTCTCATCGTAGTCCTGGCACTTATTGCCGTTTCCTGTATAGGTTATTTTGCTATATTTTATTTTAATGACGACAGAGGCGAAAAGAGATACAGGGAACTTGCTGAGCTTAAAGGTTCAGAGGCCCTTGATAACGGTCAGACAGAGTATGTCGCTACTATAACGGACGACGGAATAGTTGTTCCGGACGTGCTTCCCGAATATAAAACATTATATAATTCCAACAAAAACCTAATAGGATGGATAAAAATTGACGATACAATAATTGATTATCCTGTAATGCAGTGCGGCGATAATGAATTTTATCTGACTCATAACTTTGACTCTGAGGAGGATGTGGCGGGCACGCTGTTTCTTGATTGCAACTGTGATGTACTTCGGGGATCCGATAATTATATTATCTACGGTCATCATCTCCAGAGCGGCAGGATGTTTTCATCCATCGGAGAATATGAGAGCGAGAGCTATTACGAAAGCCATAAATATATTCAGTTTGATACGATTTATGAGAGGCAGCTCTATCAGGTAATGTACGCATTTAGGTCAAGGGTTTATAACGAGGATGAGGTTACATTTAAGTATTATCAGTTTATAGATGCAAATTCCGAGGAGGAGTTTAATTCATATATGGCGGAGATGGAAGCGGAGAGCTTCTATGATACGGGTGTGAGGGCTTTTTACGGAGATCAGCTGCTCACACTGTCTACATGTGATTATCAGGAACAGAATGGCCGGTTTGTAGTAGTGGCCAAGAGGATTCAGTAAATAAAGTTATTACATTTTGGGAGAATGTCATGGCTCAGAAAAAATCAGTAAAGAAAGACGATAACAGAAACGAAAAGAAGTTGTCGGCTAAGTCAAAACATGTAATCAGAAAGAGCATAGGTGGTGTACTGCTTGCCAGTGCTCTTATCGTTGCGGCCATACCGGCAGGGGGCTCGGGAATGGCACAGGCAGCGGCTGTCAACAATAATCCTGCCATGGACTACAGCACTGACAGTGCTTACGGCAGAAACGGAGAATTTACTCTCGATAATGCTTCGGTACTTGATTCCACAGGCAGAGACGTATACAGTTCATTCGAAATCAGACAGGTCAACGGCAGGGATACTCTTGTATGGAAATATAAATATTTTATTCCTCCCGAGGGTATCAGCGGTTCTACAGTAGGTGTTATCTGCGGATATAATGACAGCTACAGTGTGGATACTCTTAACCTGAGCGGACGTCTTTATACAGGTTACGATGTCATTGCAAAGAGCACATATGACACTTTCTGGGGCACCCATTCCGCTGATGATTTTTCTGTTACATACGATCTCCCCAATGAAGCAGACAGGGCTGAACTTGAGAGATACTTCATTGATAATACAAGATATACAACATGGATCGCCAAATATAATGCGGCGAGACAGGCATATATAGATGAGAATGGTGTGGAGCCTGCAACCCTTGCCGATATCAATATGTCAACGGATACGCTCAACCTGGTTGCCGGAGATATGACTTCCGAAAAGCAGAAGCTTTACTACTGTGATCAGAATGGCCGCCGCGGATACACCCTTAAGGAGATTGCCAACTTCTCCCAGGGCCAGACATACAGAGGTGATGACGGTACTCCCAAGACCATTCCCGATGAATCAAATATTTATATTGTTATACTTAACAACGCTTCCGATATCACGACGGCCGGTACAAAGTATGATGAGTTCGGATATAAGTACATTGATGCCCAGGATATCGGCGGTATCGGTAAAAATGCATTTAAGGATACGAAACTTGTAAACAATCTTGTAGTTGCCGATGGTATCACACTTATCGGTGATTCCGCTTTTGAAAATTCATATATCAATGTCGTGCAGTTTGCATCAGTTACCTATATTGGTAACTATGTATTTAAGGACTGTGAATATCTGACTGCGGTTAATCTGGTTGATCAGACTGAGTGTATCGGTAAGGAGGCTTTCAGGGGATGTACCCAGCTTACCAGTATTTCCATTCCCAAATCATGCAAAGATATCGGTTTCGGTGCTTTTGCCGATTGTACAGCCCTTGATACAGTATCATTTGCCAATTCTCTCGGATGTACGGTCGGAGAGTATGCTTTCTTTAACTGTCCCAATATCTCCAGCGTGACATTCCCGTCTACAAATGCTTTCAGTATTGGTAAAGCAGCTTTTGCAATGGATGCGGGACTTGGTACAAACTGTAAGCTCACTGAGTTTGATTTCCCTGAAAATCTCGGGGATTATGTCAGCAAGACATTTACGTCTGCAAATCAGGATGAATCATACAGCTATACAAACGGATATCAGCTAAAGGACGAAAATGACACTACATATTCTTCAGGACTTGGTGACTACCTGTTTGCAAACAGATACAACCTTAATACAGTTGTGATGCCGCTTAACTTTGGTACAGCTGTAGGTGACCTTGACAGAGTACCCATGAATACTTTCGACGGATGCAAGGATGTGGGACTCCTTAAGTTTGCAGATGCGGCAAACATGTATGCATATTATGACAGCAACCTCTTTGAGGATGTTGAAAATGAAGAACTGTATGTTTACGGTCCTTCGAATAAAAATAATGTGACACCGGGAGAGTATAACGACAAGACATTTGCAAATCCCAGGTATTCAACATGGTATGCATCCACAAAGACTCTTGACTATGTACCCTATGTATATAACGACGGTACTACCGATCATTATGAAGTCGGTATCGGCAAGTACAGATACGAACTGTCAGTAAATGATGACGGTACAGCCCAGCTTATTTCATGTAAGTTTATTGATGACCCTGAAGAAATCGATCTGACTATACCCAGCCAGGTTGCAAAATATAATATTTCCGATATGGCATCAGGATGTCTTGATGAAGTAAAGGATTATATCAACGAGTTGACTATTCCGGATGGTTCAATTGAAAAGATTGATGATTCCGTATTCCAGTCATCTGCGATTCTTAAGAAAGTATATATCGGCGATTCCCTTAAAGAAATGGGAGATAATGCATTTGCAGACTGTCCCCAGCTTGAGTATGTACTTATGGGACCAAACATTGAGACTATCGGTTCCCAGGCATTCTACGACTGCCCGGTACTTGAGCATATTGACTTTGCCGTGCCCGGCAACTCGGCGACTCTATCTGATATAGGAGCAAATGCTTTCTATACAGGAGGCAGCAAACTTTATTTCAAAGGCCTTGTTGAGGATGGCTATGCGCCCTTTGAATATGCCATGGGGCCTGACAAGATAAACGGAGACAGCGTCCGCATCTGCTATGAGAGCCCTTCGCCTCAGAATCTCACATGTATTATGGATGAGATGACAGGTCTCGTAACTCTTATCGATTATCCTCACTATACGGATGTAGATGCTGATATCAGGACAAAGTATCAGAGTGGTCAGGCTCTTAATGATGAAGAGCAGGCAATCATTGATTCTACCCTTTATATCACATTGCCTGAGGCCATAGAGTCAATTGATGTAAAGAGTTTTCTGGCTAATGATGCCTCAAATACCAATAAAAAAGACTGGATCTATGTACCGTCAGTTGCTGATGATCTGGATACAGCATATACGAAGCAGGCTGTATACGGAGATAACAACTTAAAGGATGCAGCAAATAACCTTTATACTGATGTATATGCTGAAAACGGAGGTTATACGGCAGGTCTCTTCTCCGGTCAGATGAATGAGACAACTCCTCTTAATGCAGTAGGCGATACAACTCATGAACAGCTTGTAAAAGGTAATGACTGGATACTTTCAATAGCGATGCCCGGTGTAAAAGCACTGCCCGATTACGCATTTGACTCATGCGAGCGACTTCAGTCAGTCATAATAGGCGATGACTGTGAGACCATCGGTACTTCGGCATTTCAGGGATGTACCAGCCTGACTGCGATCGGAACAAATAATAATCCTAATTATACGTTTGATAATTATATTCTCTATGAGAACAAAGACGATGGTACACTTGAGATCAATACATGTCTCCCCGCGAGAGGTACAAACAGGAGCAGTTCGGAGATATGGGTCGATACGGCAAACGATCCTAATCTTGCAAATGTATCAAGTATGAAGAGCGGAGCTTTCTCCGGCTGTGAATATATTACAAAAGCCGACCTTTCGGATACTACCATATCATCGCTGCCTAATAAGGCATTTGACGGATGTAAGACATTAACGGAAGTAAAACTTCCCGATACGATCAGAAGTATTGCGACCCAGGCATTTGATAACGGATCTCCGTCCCTTGATGTGACCATACCGGCCGATTCAAACATTTCCGATACTGCATTTGATAAAGATGCAACAGTTACAATCTGGACATATCCTGAGTGTACTGTTACCGCAGCGTACGAGGCGGCAAATAATGATGAAGTATATATTAAATATCTTGACTCCGAGTTTATCATTACATTCCTTAATGATGATCTGACAGTATATGAAAAGATCAGTGTACTGGCCGGATATAACGGATATTATCCGGATAACGATCCGACTCCGAAGCTGCCTTCAAATGCGGGCAACGAGTTCAGTTACTGGTATTTTGATAATTCAAACGGTATTAAGAACGTAACGGAAAACAGACAGGCTATTGCTGTATTTGTACCAAAGAGTACAAATCCTACGCCCAGCGGCGGCCCTACACCAAGCGGCGCATCGCCTGCTCCAAGCGGTGCTTCACCGGCGCCAAGTGGTGCTACACCTACTCCCAGCGGTGGCGGCGGATCCCAGAGCCAGAACTCCATATCTAACAATACTGCATATTCCGTAGTAGTTGAAAACGGAGCAGGATCAGGCCAGTACCGTCCGGGAACTGTCGTTACGATTACTGCTTACTCTGCACCTGCCGGAAAGGTATTTGATAAGTGGACTACATCCAATACAAATATCAGTTTTTCAAATGCCCAGTCTGCTTCGGCGACATTTATCATGCCGAGCGGTAATGTAAAAGTGACGGCTACATACAAGTCGTCTACTTCGGGTAACAGTGCAAGCAATAACAAAACAAATAATAACAATAACAACAACAATAATAATAACGGCGGAAATAATAACGGAGGTAATTCCGCAAGCGGCAACAAGTCAGGTGGAACTGTTGTAAATGTTACGACAGAAACTATCGATAATAACAATAAAAACCTTGCTTATGCCACGGTTGCAGGATCTACAGACAATTTTGTCGTAAAGGTTACCGACTCCGCTGTTGCGTCTGCACAGGTTGAGGCAGCATTAAAAGCTAAGTACGGTGATGACTTTGAGAATATCAAGTATGTAGCATTTGATATTTCTCTCTATGATTCGACAGGTACATATCTTGTGGCCAACAGCGAGAATCTGGCTGTGACAATCACTCTGCCTATACCGGACGACCTCGTGAGCTATGCCGGCAACAATAAAGCCGCGGCAGTAATTAACGGTCAGATTGATGACAAGGCAGTAAAGTTTACTACAATTGACGGTGTTCCGTGTATGACATTTACTGCGACCCACTTCTCACCGTATACGATTTATGTGGATACACAGAATCTCACGGCAGGTGTGACAGATATGACACCAAAGACCGGTGTACCTGCACCAAAGTGGTTTTTATCAGCAGGACTTGCACTGTTTGGAATAATGCTGTTCCTCTGGAAAGACAAGAAAGTATTACCGGGAACATCCAATCCTTCATAAGTAAACGGGAATAAAGTTTGAAAAAGAAAGTTGCTTTAATAATTGCATTACCGATACTGGTGCTTTTAATCGCACTGGGAGTATCCGGAATCATATCATCTAAGGCCGTTGGCATCACGGATGATATGGTCTTATCCGGTTCTGTCCTTGTTAAGTACAACGGTTCAGATAAAAATGTAGTTATCCCCGGGGAGATTACAGGTATCGGCAGTGAAGCCTTTGCCGGCAATACTTTTGTTGAGACTGTAACGGTTTCATCAGGAGTATCTGAAATCGGTTCAAAGGCTTTTTCTGGTTGTACCGGTCTTGTGACTGTATCACTTCCCGATACTGTTGAGACAATAGGAGATTCAGCTTTTTCAGACTGCCCAAAGCTTAGCCAGATTAATTTTGGCAAGGATTTCAGAAAACTCGGAAACGGTGTATTTTCCGGTGATACAAGCCTTGCTTATGTAAATATTCCTCCTTCCAATACATCTTTTGTATGGGATGACGGTTGTATTTATAATTATAAAAAAACTGTTTTATATCAGTACCTTCCGGGATATCCCGGCAATGTTTACAGGATGCCTGACTCTGTTGATACTGTATGTCAGTATGCGTTCTGGGGTACTGACAAACTAAATCAGATTACATGTTCTTCATCTCTGTCGGAGATTCCTAGCTATTCATTTGCCGGAGCGACGGCACTTTCCAATGTATATGTAAATGTTCCGGCTAAATCAATCGGTATCGGAGCATTTATGGGAGATTCCTCACTTATGCAGGTTTCAGTGCCCATATCGGTTACGGATATCAAGGAATCAGCTTTTTCGGGATGCCCTACAGATATGATCATTATTGCCGATGAAGGCACATTTGCTTACAGATATGCAGAGGAAAAAGGATATCTGACAGCGGCCGAGCCGAAACTTTCCGTTACGGATAATAATCTTAAATATACACCGGTCTCTGTTACATCGGTTTCAGATATCCCTACCGTATCTTCAGGTGGCATAATTACAAATACTGTTACCGGCACCACATCGGGTAATACAGCCATTGTATCCACAGGTCGTACACCCATGTACCAGCATGTCATTGAATATGATGAAAATGCATCAGTAGACGGCAATGTTATCGGGGACAGCATGGTCGTTTCAGACAGGGCTTTTGTGATCATCGAATCGCTTCCTGCAGTATCCGGAACAAATGAAGCAGAACCGGAGATTGTGACTTATTCCGTACCGGAATATTCTCACTATAACGATCAGACTATTGACACATATACTTTTGACACGGGTGATACATCTATCGGTATGCTTTCTTTTGCAAGGTCATCCATTCAGAGTATTGATATACCCGAGGGAGTGACCGAGATTGCATACGGAGCATTTTATCACTGTGATTCACTTACTGACGTATCCATCCCGTCTACGGTTACTGCTGTTGGCCAGTATGCTTTTGATCATACGCCGTGGTATGAGAACTGGTTAAATGACGAAAATGCCCCTGATTTCCTGATAGTAGGTGACGGTGTACTCATAGGATACAAGGGCACTGATGCTGAGCCTGAGATACCGGACAGTGTAAAAACAGTTGCCGAAGGCGTATTTTAATATTAAA
Organism: Lachnospiraceae bacterium UBA3643; assembly: GCA_002373855.1. Taxonomy (GTDB): domain Bacteria; phylum Bacillota; class Clostridia; order Lachnospirales; family Lachnospiraceae; genus NK4A136. The sequence continues at coordinate 5,067 of DFKO01000107.1, read as the reverse complement.
ATATTTTAAGTTAAAAAATATAAAGTGAGGTTTTTTTCAAATGGATAAGATTCAGATGACTACGCCCCTCGTTGAGATGGACGGAGATGAGATGACAAGAATCCTCTGGAAGATGATCAAGGATGACCTGATCCTCCCCTATGTGGATCTGAAGACTGAGTATTATGATCTGGGACTGGTTAACAGAAATGATACTAACGATCAGGTAACCATAGACAGTGCCAATGCAGCAAAAAAGTACGGAGTAGCAGTTAAGTGTGCAACCATCACACCAAACGCTGCCCGTATGGATGAGTATAAATTAAAAGAGATGTGGAAGAGCCCTAACGGTACAATAAGGGCGGCTCTTGACGGAACAGTATTCCGTACACCCATCATCGTTAAGGGTATCGAGCCCTGTGTAAAGAACTGGAAGCAGCCTATCACACTTGCAAGACATGCATACGGTGATGTTTATAAAAATACTGAGATAAAGGTTTCCGGAAAAGGTAAGGCATATCTTGTATTTGAGGATGAGAATGGCGAGACCATTAAAGAACTTGTCCATGAGTTTAAGGGTCCGGGAGTGCTTCAGGGCATGCATAATACCGACAAGTCAATTACAAGCTTTGCAAGGAGCTGCTTTAATTATGCCCTTGACACTAAGCAGGATCTCTGGTTTGCCACAAAAGATACGATCTCAAAGAAATACGATCATACATTCAAGGATATCTTCCAGAAAATCTTTGATGAGGAGTACAAGTCTAAATTTGAAGAGGCGGGTATCACTTATTTCTACACTCTTATAGATGATGCTGTAGCCAGAGTCATGAAGGCAAAAGGCGGATTTATCTGGGCGTGCAAAAATTATGACGGTGATGTAATGTCAGATATGGTTTCATCTGCTTTCGGTTCACTTGCCATGATGACATCCGTACTTGTATCGCCTGACGGAATATATGAGTATGAAGCTGCCCACGGAACGGTTCAGCGTCATTATTACAAGCATTTAAAAGGTGAGGAGACATCCACAAACTCTGTTGCTACCATATTTGCATGGTCAGGAGCCCTCAGAAAGAGAGGAGAACTTGATAATAATAATGAACTCATCAAATATGCCGATGCCCTTGAAAAAGCTACAATCGGTACGATTGAGAGCGGCAAGATGACCAAGGATCTTGCGCTTATATCAAGTCTTGATAATATTACTACTCTTAACAGCGAAGAGTTTATTCTCGAAATCAAAAAGAATCTTGATAAAGAATTAGCATAATATTAAAAATTATAAGGCCGGGAGGTTGCGAGCATGTCCAAATCAATAGATGTATATGAAAACGCACTTCTCGGCCGTAATATTCCCATACTTCCCCTTGATAATAAATGGCACAGGCTGATGGTTGGCCTCGAAAAAACAAAGGATATGAAAAAAGACGAAGAGGAGATCAAGGAACTCCTTAAACTCCAGGGACGTCTTAATTCCGAGATAAAGAAAGCAAAAGCATTTAAACAAAAGCTTATGAATGACATTGTGGGAGGAATGGACGAAGATAACGGCGGAGAAGGTCAGGAAGACAAGAAAAGACAGATTGAGGAATGTAACGATCTCATCGATAAAAAGATGGAGGAGTTACATGAACTGCCCAATCAGATAGGTGAGATCAACTACAGACTCATGGTTGCTACCATGGAGCAGTGTTATGATATTATTCAGGAGAATACATCCGGTATAGACGAAATATCCGAATGGATATCCGATATCAGAATAGAGCTTAAAAAGAATGTGGTCAGAAAACAGGAGATGGAACTGAAAAATCAGGAGATATATACATATATGCATGATATTTTCGGGGCATCTGTTATAGATCTGTTTGATATGAAATACAATCCGGGAGATAATATGCTCCATAAAAAAGAAGAGAAAAAATGATGAATGATCAGTTAAAGTACAGAATTGTATCAAGCCTGGAAATGAAAAAGATGGAGTCCGAAACCATAAACGGTTACGGTATTCCATCTTTATCTTTGATGGAGAGAGCTGCATATCAGAGCTTTGAAAAGATTAGGGAAATATCGGGTGATATAAAAAATGCGGTAATTTTTTGCGGATCCGGAAATAACGGCGGCGACGGCTTTTCGATTGGAAGGATCATGAATGACAGACATATCAGTGTCAAAATCATTTTTGTCGGAAACCCTGATAAAATGACGGCTGAAGCAGGCCTTAATAAAGGGATATGCGAAAAAAGGGGAATTGAAATAACGGATATTGATTATATAAAAGCCTGCTCTGACATTACTGAGAATGCAGATGTAATAGTCGATGCCATGCTCGGAATAGGTATCACCGGGGAGGTGAGGCCAAGAGTTAAAAGCGCAGCCAATCTGATAAAACATATCAGGGATAACAACAGGGGTAATAAAAAAGTATTTGCGATTGATATACCAAGCGGTCTAAATTCAGACACCGGCATGGTGATGGGATCATGTGTCCACGCTGATCACACTATTACGATGGAGTGGATAAAGAGGGGACTGATCTTAAATAAGGGGCCTGAATATACGGGGGAAATCATCCCGATTGATGTAAATATATATGATGACGGCTCTGATGTAAAAACTTTTACATGCAACCATGATTTATATAATCACTTGCCTAAAAAAAGTATTACAGGCAACAAGGGTACGAGCGGCAAAATCCTGTTTATAACAGGTTCGGCCGGGATGCCCGGGGCTATGATACTTTCCGCAAAAGCAGCTCTTTTATCCGGAGGCGGTATGGTAAAGGTGATATCTGACAGTGCAAACAGGAACCTTCTCATACATGAACTGCCTGAAGCCATGTTTCAGGATATAAATGATGACAGGGAAAATATATTAAAATCCTTTGAGTGGTGTACCTCGCTTGTGATCGGATGCGGGCTGGGGGACAGCGCGGCTATTAAAGAAATGGTTTTATATGCTCTTAAAAACTGCAGTAAACCTGTTGTGGTTGACGCTGACGGTCTTAATATTTTATCAGGATACGAAAGGGATAAAATAAAAGAAATATTCGATAAAAGATATATAGGCAAGGCGCCAACAATTATTACTCCCCACCCCGGAGAATTTGCGAGATTATTTAAAACAGATCTTAAAGATAAAAATAATCAGGATCCCGATTTTGTAAGAGAACTTGCGGAGAAATTCAAAATAATTATCATTGCAAAAGATGCAAGGACGATTGTAAGTGACGGAAAAACGGTTTATATAAATACCGTTACGTCAAAATATCTTGGGACTGCAGGAAGCGGTGACGTCCTCGCAGGAATGACAGGTTATTTTGCAGGAATAGAAAAGGATATGTTTGACGCAGCCGTTTACAGCGTGTTTTTACATGGCTACATGGGTGAAAAAGCAGGAGAGAGGAGGCTCTTTGAAGGCATAAGGGCGGGGGATATAACAGACGCTTTAAAGGATTAACTTTATTGAAGATATCGGGTTTTTATGATAAAATTAATCAGTTAAAATGAGAAATTATGTAAATTCGGAGGTAATTTATGTCAGGGCATTCAAAATTTGCGAATATTAAGCATAAGAAAGAGAAAAATGATGCCGCAAAAGGTAAGATTTTCACAATGATCGGTAGGGAGATAGCTGTAGCGGTTAAGGACGGTGGCCCCGATCCTGCCAACAACTTTAAGCTTGCACAGGTTATCCAGAAGGCAAAAGCCAACAATGTTCCTAACGATACCATCGAAAGAGGTATCAAAAAGGCTTCCGGTGAGGGCAATTCCGTAAATTACGAAAAAGCAGTTTATGAAGGATACGGTCCTAAAGGTATAGCAATCATTGTAGAGTGTCTTACAGACAACAAGAATCGAACAGCAGCCAATGTGAGAAGCGCTTTTACAAAGGGCAGCGGTGCCATCGGTACCCAGGGCTGTGTATCATATATGTTTGACGAGAAAGGCCAGATCATCATTGACAAGGAAGACTGTCCTTTAGATGGCGATTCAATCCTTGAGAAAGTCATTGATGCAGGTGCTGAGGACTTTAATGAGGAAGACGATTCATATGAGATCATTACAGATCCCGATTCATTCCTTGATGTATCAAAGGTTGTTGAAGAGCTTAAACTCCCTGTGGTTTCAGCAGAGGTAACAATGCTCCCTCAGAATTATGTGTCACTCACAGATGAGGAATCTGTAAGGCAGCTTCAGAGGACTCTTGATCTTCTTGATGAAGATGATGATGTTCAGAATGTTTATACAAACTGGGAAGAAGAATAAATCATGGACAGACTTGCTATAGTTATCCCCTGTTACAACGAAGAGGAGATGCTCCCTATATCGCTGCCAAAGCTTACCGAATTTTTATCGGCGCTTATGAGCAGGGACAAGATTTCAAAAGACAGTTATCTCTTACTTGTCGATGACGGCAGTAAGGACAAGACATGGGATCAGCTTAGGGAATGGCATGAAAAATCTGATATGGTCAGGGCTTTAAAGCTCGCCAGAAATACCGGTCACCAGAACGCGCTCTTTTCGGGGCTGCTGACTGCTTCAAAGGATGCTGACATGATAGTATCAATTGATGCCGATCTTCAGGATGATTATACAAAGATCGAAGAGATGGTGGATTTCTACCATGAAGGATGCGATATCGTATACGGCGTCAGGTCAAAGCGCGACAGCGATTCCTTCTTTAAGAGATTTACGGCTGAGTCATATTACAAGCTCCTAAACAGGATGGGCGTTGACTGTGTTTATAACCATGCGGACTTTCGTTTGATGAGCAAAAGAGCCGTTTTACAGCTGGCTAAATACGAAGAGGTAAATCTGTATCTCCGCGGTATAGTGCCCCTCATCGGTTACAAGAGTGCTGTAGTAGAATATGAGAGGACAAAGAGAGAAGCAGGAGAGTCCAAGTATCCGTTTAAAAAGATGCTTGCCCTTGCTTTTGACGGTATTACATCCTTTTCCGTAAAGCCGATCAATTACATACTTGGCCTTGGAATAATCGTTTTATTTATATGCTTTGTTGCAGCTGTATATGCTTTTGTGTCTTATTTCTCAGGAAATGTTACAGAAGGCTGGACATCACTTATAC
>DFKO01000158.1 GCA_002373855.1 Lachnospiraceae bacterium UBA3643 | reverse complement strand
ATAATCTTGATACAGAGAGACAGAGACTCTATGATATGAAAGAGTATCTCATCTCTAATCTTAAGGATATAGATGATACGAGAATCAACGGAATAGATTTAAGTAATGATTCTCTCCACGAGGCAGTATTAAACACATGCCCCCATATAGTCAGCTTTTCCGTAAAGAGTATAAGGGCGGAAGTCCTCTTAAATGAGCTGGCATCAAGAGGCATATATATCTCATCAGGAAGCGCATGCGCATCAAATAAGAGCAAGGCCGGTGTGTCGGACACACTCTCTGCCATAAAGCTTCCAAAGGAATATGATGAGTCAACTATCAGGATCAGTATGTCAGTATTCACTACCATGGAGGAAGTGGAAACTTTTGTAAGAGAGATAAAAGAGATCATCCCGGATCTCAGGAAATATACGAGAAGATAAATGCTACCTTTTAAGACCAACATTAAAATCTTCATAATCGAATTCGTCTGCGCAGTTTTGCTCCAGACTATCTACGCTATCTCCACATTTGGGACGAGCCTTGCAGGTCTCGTATCCCTTGGTTTTTTGCCGGCACTTTTCATGATGCTCATCGCCGTAAAGGTCGAGAGTGAAAATGCTATCATAAGGTGTCTTTATATTTCATCTGTATTTACATTCCTCTTTATGAGCTTTGTCATCGGTAACCAGGCCATACTGCCATTTATGTTTCTGGCAATGGCCGTATCAATCTCACTGTTTGTAAAGCCCAGGATGCTTCTTGAATATCTGATAGTCACCATTGTCACTCTGGTATTTGTCATCATTGCCCAGGCCAAGGTCCTTGGCAGTAATATGGAGTTTTCACTGTTTATCGTATATATGATGATGTACGCATTCTCTGCGGTGGCGCTGCTCTTTATCATCATCGGTGTCGAGCAGTACCGTATAGAGATGGAGGAGAAAAACGAGGAGGCAAATGAAGCCCTTGAGGCCAAGAGTAACTTCCTCGCCAACATGTCCCATGAGATCCGTACTCCTATGAACGCCATCTACGGTATGGCAGAGCTCCTTGAGGAGAGGGAGTTTGGCCGCCTTGAAAAGGAATATATCGCGACTATCAAAAACTCTTCCGAGAACCTGCTCTCCATCATAAATGAGATCCTGGACTTTTCAAAAGTTGACTCAGGTAAGATGCGTATCGACGAGCATCCTTATGACTTTAACAACATGCTCTCTGATGTCATCTCTATCATCAGATTCAGACTCCGTGAAAAGAATGTAATGTTTGACATCAAGGTAGATCAGGAAGTACCAAAGGAACTAATCGGAGATGAGATCCGTGTAAGGCAGATACTGATCAACCTCTTAAATAATGCTGTTAAATTTACAAATAGGGGACTCATAACACTTGAGATAGACTGGGAACCGTACAATGACAAGTCGGGACTCATGAGTATAAAGGTAAAGGATACGGGAATCGGAATTTCCAAGGAGGACCTTGATAAGCTTTTCACCGCCTTTGGCCAGCTTGATACAAAGAAAAACCGAAACGTTGAAGGTACCGGACTTGGTCTTGCCATCTGTAAAAACCTGGCAACACTCATGCACGGCGATATATCCGTTACGTCAAAGTTAAGGGAAGGCAGCTGCTTTACAGTACATATCCAGCAAAAGGTTTATGACGATACGCCTTCAAGATTTACACCGGATAATGATGAGATCTATAAGAGTTCAAATGAATCATCATTTGAAGTACCGTTTATCGCACCAAAGGCCAGGGTACTCATAGTCGATGATAATAAGGTAAACCGTATCGTGGCAAGAGAGCTCATGAAACTGTTTGGATTTGAGGCAAACCTCTGCGAGAGCGGTGAGGAAGCTATAAATAAAGTTGATAAAAACCTTGTATCGTATGACCTGATATTCATGGACCACATGATGCCTTTCATGGATGGTGTGGAGGCGACAAAGCATATAAGGGAGCTTGGCGGCGATTATGCCAAAAATGTGCCTATCGTAGCCCTCACGGCTAATGCTATAAAGGGTATAGAGAAGACTTTCTTAGAAGCCGGTATGAACGATTACCTGTCAAAGCCTATCAGGATAGAGCAGCTGGCGGAAATACTTAAAAAGTGGATCCCTGAGAAAAAGCAGTTCCCCGTAGGCACGGAGATGGCAGAGATAGAGCGTAAATCTGCAGACTTTGACAACATGACTATTGATGAGAAGCTGGGATGCCTTGAGGGTATTGATATCAGAGGCGGTATCAGAAACTGTGCCGGCAGCAAGAGTATGTTTATCGAGCTCCTCCAGACTTATGCAAACTCAAATCTCGCCAATATCCTCGATGATTTCTTTGAGAAGGAGGATATTGAAAACTATGGCATCACGGCCCATTCCATCAAGGGAGCCAGCAACAATATAGCCGCAACAGACCTGGCCGAAAAGGCGTATGCCCTTGAGAGAGCGGCAAAGCGGGGGGACATCAACTATATCTGGGACAATCATCAGGATTTTGTCGACGAGTACAGAGCCATGCTGAAACTGTTAAAACAAGTTTTCTTTGGCAATATATGATGATATTTGATATAATTAAAATGTTGGTATTAAATTGATATGGGGATATTTTCCCAAAAGTAAAATCGGGGTTAATTATGTTTAGGGTTGCAATATGTGATGATGAGCAGACTTCGCTCGTACTTAATAAAGGTCTGACCGAAAAGATCTTGACAGATAACAAGACAGAGTTCGCCATAGAGACATTTACCAGCATGAATGAACTGTTAAATGTCATGGAGGAACGCAGAAATGAGAAGGGCTTTGACCTGCTCTTGTGCGATATTCTGACAAATGAGATGAACGGTATCGATGCGGCAAGGCAGATAAGACTCCTTGGAGACCAGCTTGATATCATATTTATCTCATCTACCGCAGAGTACGCCCTGGACGGCTATGCGGTTCAGGCACTTCGCTATCTGAAAAAGCCAATAGATATCGAGAAACTGAGGGAAGCAGTATTATTATCGGTGAAGCATCACGAAAATACAGGATGCATTCATATCATGGTAGACCTACGGGATGTGACTCTCCAGTATTCAGATATATTCTACGTGGAGAGTGCCACAAGGGATGTAAATATATCCACGGGTGACAACATGCTGACCACTCATGAGAAGATCTCCGACATGGAGAAGCTCCTCCCCGAGGATCAGTTCTACAGATGCCACCGGGCATATGTGGTAAACCTTGCCAAGGTTAAATCCATCGAGAGGTATGAGATAACCCTCGTAAACGGTGAGAAGATTCTGGTCAGCCAGCAGATGTTCCTTGAGACGAGAAACAAAATCAAGGAATACCGGGATAAACAAAAACTAAAAAGTGAGGAATAAGATCAGGTGTTTCAGGCATTTTTAATTAAATACGCCGAGATAGCAATGAAGGGGAAGAATCGTTTTATGTTTGAGGATGCTCTGGTGAGACAGACCCAGAGAGCTCTTAAACATGCAGACGGTTCTTTTAATGTGTACAAAACCCAGGGCCGTATTCATGTGGAGTGCGAAGGAGAATATGACTATGACGAGACCGTAGAGGCTCTAAAGACAGTATTTGGTATTACGGCTTTCTGTCCTACCATTGTCCTTGACGATGAAGGTTTTGAAATCCTTAAAAAGAGAGTAGTCGAATATGTCGGAGAGGAATATCCCGATAAAAACTTTACTTTTAAGGTCCTGGCAAGACGTGCCAGAAAAAACTATCCCCTTGAGTCCATGGAGATATGTGCAAAGATCGGAGAGGCACTCCTTGACGCATATCCCGAGATGAAGGTCGATGTACATAAACCTGATGTATTTATAAATGTTGAGATCAGGGAAAAGATATACCTTTACTCAAAAGAGATAAAGGGTGCTGCCGGAATGCCCATAGGTACAGGTGGAAAGGCGATGCTCCTCTTATCAGGCGGAATTGATTCACCTGTAGCCGGATATATGGTTGCAAAAAGAGGTGTCATAATAGAGGCTGTCTATTTCCATGCTCCCCCGTATACAAGCGAGAGAGCAAAGCAAAAGGTTGCGGATCTCGCCACGATCATCTCCGCATACTGCGGTGACATAAAGCTTCATGTCATTAACTTTACAGAAATCCAGAAATATATATATGATGCATGTCCCAAGGACGAGCTCACCATAATCATGCGTCGCTACATGATGAGGATAGCCCAGGCCATAGCAGTAGAGGACGGCTGCCTCGGACTCGTAACAGGTGAGTCGATCGGCCAGGTGGCATCCCAGACCATGCAGTCACTCCTATGCACCAATGATGTATGCGAGATACCTGTATACAGACCACTCATCGCATTTGACAAGCAGGATATCGTGGATATATCAGAAAAGATCGGTGCATACGAGACATCGATACTCCCATACGAGGACTGCTGTACTATCTGGGTTGCGGAGCATCCCGTCACAAAGCCAAATGTAAACGTGATCCGTCGTCATGAGAAAAATCTCTCGGAGCATATAGACGAGATGGTGGCGAGAGCCCTTGAGA
>DFKO01000048.1 GCA_002373855.1 Lachnospiraceae bacterium UBA3643 | reverse complement strand
ACAAACTCAAATTTTGCAAGGCAGTATGAACTTCCGGGTACATTTGCCCCGGTTGCAAATTATGATATGATGCGTCTTGCCATTGAGGAGGCTAAAAATGCAGGAGCAAATTATCATGTGGGAAACGTACTCTCGTCAGACACATTCTATGATGCCCAGGCAGATGCCAACGATAAATGGATCAGGATGGGCGTGATGGCTATCGAGATGGAGACGGCGGCTCTTTATATGACGGCAGCATATTCAGGCAAGAGAGCACTCGGTATATTTACCTGCTCTGATCATATTTTAAAGGGAGAATCGCTCCCTGCAGCAGAGAGACAGAATTCATTTACACAGATGATGGAGGTCGCTTTAAATACTGCTGCAGACCTTGAGAAATTATAGGCATTTAATTGTCTAATCAGTTGAAAAAGATGGCTTACATGGATATAATTTATTATGTATTTTTATGTAAAGAAATAAAAATGCCATTTTAAAAGTGGGAGTATGGAGGAAATCAGTAATGAAAGAGATGATGATGGCGTATCATCCGGTCAAAAAGGAAATCCGTTTTTTTGGTAAATTTAAAGGGGAATTTGTAGAGATACCATACGATGAGTGTCCGAAACTCGAGCCGTACAGCCCGGGGGCAGGAGAGTTTGTACTTCAGAATCAGGGTTCAAAATTCTTTGATGATATCTATGATCAGTTTTCAAATGATGATGTTCACATTACATTCAAGGGAACAAAGATAGATTATGAGGATCTTCAGAAAAAGATAGCTGACTACAATGCAATGAAAGAAAAGGAAGCATTTAAGATAACAAAGTTTATCGAGCTCCCTAATGTATCTGATATCTATGACTGTATCAACGAATTTTGCGACAGTGCCCTTGAATCATTTGACGATATGCTTCAGGACAACGAGACAAAACTCGTATTCAAGAAGAGACGCCAGCTTTTTGATGAAAAGAGATCCAACCTTGATAAGGATGAGGTAAACCTCTGTCTTGTAGGTACATACAGTGCAGGTAAGTCAACATTTATCAATGCCGTTATCGGCAAGCGTATCCTGCCTGAGAGTATCAACTCCGAGACAGCAAAGATGTTTAAGATCCGCAATGCTGCGAATCCCGCAGTCAGCTTTACCATCAGATCAAAAGCGTCTGACAAGGGTGACCTCATCAGCCTTGCATGGAATGAAAAGCTTAAGCAGTTTGAGGTACAGAGCGGTCTCAATACGAGAAATGCAGATGAGATGCGTACGAGACTGGGCCGTGAGGCAACTACATTTGCCGAGATGGGCCTGCGTCAGCATGAGCAGCTCTGCCGTATCCTTAAAAATTTAAATGATATACCAAATGTTGAGCAGGAGGACGGCACACCGTTTATCAACGGTGTCATCGATGTAGAGTTCCCTATTCCTCTTTGCAAGAATATCAACTTTACATTCTTTGATACACCCGGTACAGACAGCAACTCCAATGAGCATCTGCTCATCCTTAAGGAGGCGCTTCAGCAGCAGACAAACTCCATCCTCATCGTCATTTACGAGCCTACCAAGATGGAGGGTACAGGTAACTCCGTACTCTATAAACTGATCACGGGATTTAATGACGCCAAGAACAAGGACGGCAATGTATCGATCGACCTTGCCAGATCTTTCCATGTCATAAATCAGGCTGACACAAAATCGGCAAAGGACCTCAAGGTACTCAGAAACAAGAAGGTAAAGGTAACCCTTAAGGAAGAGGACAAGATTTACAACGAGGAACCTATGGAGATCGATCTCTCCAAGGAGAAACTCTTCTTTGTATCATCAAAGGCCGCATATATCAGCAAGGCCATCAAGGGCAATATCGATCTTGAGGATGAGCGTACGTGGCTTGCAAACCACAAGCAGGAGATCAACAATGAGCCGATGACAGATCCTTTCACAGAGACTGATGAGAGCATCACATCTGACAACGGTATTTTCTACAGATACGATAAACTGGCCGGAGCAGACTTTGAGACAAAGCAGCTGATTGAGGACTGTGAGAAAGAGACAGAGAAGTGCGGCAACTCTCTTGAAGGTGTTATCCAGAGGATTTACATCAACTCCGGAATGTATGCCATCGAGAAAGAAATTGAGAAGTATGCTCAGAGATATGCCCTCGCAGTTAAGGCAAAGGGTCTCTACGACGGCATCAGGAGTATAGTTGATTTTGTAAAGGCTGACTGTGAGGCTATCGAGAATCAGGCAAGACTCTCAAAAGAGCATATAGAGAAAAACATTGAGATCATGAAGACAAGCATGGTTTCCGATATTGAGCAGGCTCATGAAGAATTTGTAGCCCGTATCACAGATGACAGTCTCGAAACTCAGGTTCAGGAGATCAAGGCTCTTGTAAAGGCTATCGAGGAAAATCAGGTCCTCGCCAGCAAGCAGGCTGACAAGATGCAGTGGATAGCTCTCCGTCCCGAGGTATTTGAGGCCAAGAACAAGATCATCATCTCAGAATTAAACAGATATCTCCAGGATATCGATGACTACTACAAGATGATCAGGGGAGATATTCTCTTATCACAGGTTAATGAACTTAAGAATATCATCATCCAGAAGATCAAGGAATACAAGGGTATCGATGAGGAACTGATAAGACGTATTGCAAATATTTCAGATACTGAGAT
>DFKO01000094.1 GCA_002373855.1 Lachnospiraceae bacterium UBA3643 | reverse complement strand
GAGGAGTCATACGGATGCCTGGCAGGTACCCATGCAAGAGACAAGGATGCGGTAGTAGCCGTTATGTGTCTCTCTGAAGTAGCTGCATACTGCAAAAAGCAGGGCATCACACTCTGGGATATGATGGTAGAGATGTATGAGAAATACGGATACTACAAGGAGACCCAGTATGCCATCACAAAGAAGGGCAAGGAAGGTCTCGAGGAGATCGCTGCCATGATGGAGAAGCTCCGTAACAATCCTCCAAAGGAATTTGCAGGACTTAAGGTTAAGAAGTTTATCGATTACAAGGCTGACAAGGCCATTAACTTTGAGACAGGCGAGGAGACAAAATCCGGACTCCCCACGTCAAATGTACTTTACTTTGACCTTGAGAATGATTCATGGTGCTGCGCAAGACCTTCGGGTACAGAGCCCAAGATCAAGTTTTACATGGGCGTAAAGGGTACATCCCTTGAGGACGCTGATGAGAAAAACAAGGCTCTTACAGAAGCTGTAAAGGCAGTTCTCTAATCGGACGAAAAACCTTTGATTTACAAAACCATGCCGGGGCAGCCCGGTGTGGTTTTAATTATGTCTAAAAGGAAACACAGATGATCCTATCGATTTCTAATATCAAAAAAACAGTTAACTACTTTAAAAACAACGGTATGACGGATACTGTGTATGCTGCGGCAGAACGCATTAAAGAAAAGAAAAAGTCAAAGTATACATACACAGAGCCTACAGAGGGAGAACTCCTCAGCCAGAGAAATGAGTCAGACTCCTTTATGTACAGGCCTCTCATATCCATAGCCGTGCCTACTTATGAGACCAGACCTGTATTTTTAGAGGACATGCTGCTCTCATGTGAGGAACAGTCATATACAAACTTTGAGATCGTGATTGCCGACGCTTCAAAGACAGATTTTGTCGAGCGTATCGTAAAGGATTACAACAAGCAGTACGGCAACATTATATATAAGAGGATCGGCTCCAATGACGGTATAGCCGAAAATACAAACAGAGCCATCGCCATGTGCAACGGAGACTATATAGGACTCCTTGATCATGATGACATGCTCACCAGGGACTGTCTCTACTACATGGTCAAGGCCATCGTAGACTGCAAAAAGCGATTTGGCGATCCTGTATTTGCATACTCCGATGAGGACAAGACAGACGAGTACGCAGAGCATTTCTACGAGCCTCATATTAAAGAGCGGCCTGACGGTCAGCTTATCATGAGCAACAATTATATCTGTCACTTTTCCGTATTTCGCGAGGATGTCATCAGGAATCTTAAGATGCGGGGGACATACGACGGCGCCCAGGACTATGATCTGATCCTCAGGAGCTTTGAGTATGCAAAGGAAAAGCACGGCGACGATTACCGTCACTTTATACTCCACGTACCTCACGTATGCTACCACTGGAGATGTCACAGCGAGTCTACGGCAGCATCGACTACTGCCAAGGAGTACGCCTACGAAAACGGACGAAAGGCCCTGGAGGAATATGTAAAGAAAGAAAACCCGGGAGCCACAGTTTCGAATTTAAAGCATAAGGGCTTTTACAGGGTTGATTATGATACTGACATATTTACGGCATGCCCGAAAGTCGTGGCAGTCGGCGGCCCCGTGATCAGAAACGGTCATATAGTCGGCGGCCTCACTGACAGAAAGGGCAGGGTAAAGTATGACGGACTAAATATCCATTTCTCCGGATACATGCACGGCGCCGTATTAAAGCACGAGGCAGACGTCCTGGATATCAGAAATATGGTGATCAGGCCGGAATATGAGGAACTCTTTAAGCAGGAGACAGGATACAGCTATCCCCTTGATGAGGATGTGAGGACATCTGCAAAAGACGGGGAGATGGTCAGAAAAAGTATAGCCTTTTGCAATAAATTAAAACAGAAGGGCATTGAACTGATGTATGACCCTCAGTTTGACTGCCGTGAGTATCTAAACAGTGGCAGCGATGCAAAAGAGGAAACAGAATGAATTTACGTGTATCGGTAGTCATACCGAATTATAACGGAGATAAATATTTAAAAGCCTGTCTGGCTTCATTAAAAAATCAGAACGTAAAGAGGTTTGAAGTCATTGTCATCGATGACGGCTCTACGGACGGATCGTTTGAGGAGGCAAAGGCTGAGTATGCATACGGCGAAGAACTGCCGAAATTCAGATTTATAAAGCGCTCTGAAAACGGCGGCTTTTGCAGATCCGTAAATGACGGCATAAAGGCAGCAGAGGCTGATTATGTGATCCTCTTAAACAACGATACTGAGGCTGAGCCTGATTTTGTATACCGGATGTACAAGGCGATACGGGCCGATAAAAATATCTTCTCCGTAGCAGCTAAAATGGTAAATATGTATGACAGGGATCTCATTGATGACGCCGGCGACTGCTACTGCGCCCTCGGATGGGCATTTGCTCCCGATAAGGACAAGCCGGTAAAGACCCATGGCAAAAAGAGATGCCGTATATTCTCTGCATGCGGCGGCGCGGCCATCTACAGAAAGACACTGCTCTATGAGCTGGGGCTCTTTGATGAAGCCCACTTTGCATATCTTGAAGATGTGGATATCGGATACAGGGCAAGACTGAAAGGTTATGAAAATATGTACGAACCCTCTGCAGTCGTATATCATGCAGGCAGTGGAGTCAGCGGATCGAGACATAATGAATTTAAGGTAAGACTCTCTGCAGCCAACGGCCTATATCTTATATATAAAAATATGCCCACCTGGCAGATAATATTTAACATACCCCTGATCACATGGGGCATCATCATAAAGGCAGCCTACTTTAGTAAGAAGGGTCTCGGTAAAGCATACCTTGAGGGCCTCGGCAGAGGCTTTGAGCTCATAAGGGACGGCAGCAGCAAACGGGTGGACTTTTCCGATGTACCTCCGGCTACGGTCATGGGTATTGAACTGGAACTGATATATAACTGCGGAAGGCGATTCCTCGGATAAAATATAATTGGTTGTAATTTGGCACAAATTAAGATAAAATATTTAACGTTAGTTTACATAATGACGATTTTTCGTCTTTAACGGGTGTTAAATGATACGAGATAATCAGAGGGTGTTTAACTGGATACATGTTGTACTCGATGCTGTGGTAGTGGCAGGAACCTATCTCCTGGCATGGTACATCAAGTTCAGGATTTTTATGCCTGTCCATGGAGCATATCTCTCGAGAGAGACATACTTTCGGGCCTTATATTTTATAGTACCTCTTTATCTTGTGCTGTTTTATCTGTCGGGGCTCTACGCTTCCAAGAGATATTCCAGCAGCGGAAGGGAGATATACAATATCATAAAAGCCAACATCATGGGATTTGTCATCTTTGTATTTGGTCTTTACTTATTTAAGATGATAAACTTTTCCCGTAGTATGTACGGTATATTCTTTGCCCTGTGTACAATAGGCGAGATCATTATCAGGCAGTTTATCCGCCTGTTTCTCCGTACCATCAGAAAAGGCGGCTACAACATAAAGCATGTGATCCTCGTAGGATATTCGAGGGCATGTGAGCGGTACATAAACAGGATCCTTGATAACCCCCAGTGGGGATACAATGTATGCGGAATCCTTGATGACCACATCCCCGCAGGTACCATGTACAGGGGAGTAAAGGTCCTCGGACGTATAGACAACATCCAGGTGATTCTCCCTGAAAACAAGATTGACGAGATCGGTATCTCACTGGCCCTGTCAGACTATGACAGACTTGAGGAGATAGTTGATATATGTGAAAAGTCGGGCGTCCATACAAAGTTTATACCTGACTACAATTCAGTCATCCCGACGAGGCCTTATATAGAGGATCTGACGGGACTGGCAGTCATAAACATCCGTCATGTACCCTTAAGCAATACGCTTAATGCGTGTGTAAAGAGAGTCATGGATTTTGTCGGATCGATATTCTGCATCATACTGTTTTCACCTATCATGATAGTATCGGCTATCATGATCAAGCTCGGCGACGGCGGCCCGGTGATATTCTCCCAGGAGAGAGTGGGCCTGCATAACAAAAATTTTAAGATGTACAAATTCCGTACCATGATCATGCAAAATGAGGCTGATGAGGAAAAGGCATGGACCAAGAAAGACGACGAGCGCGTGACTAAGGTCGGCAGGTTCCTAAGGAAGACAAGCCTCGATGAGCTGCCCCAGATGTTTAACGTACTGGTGGGTCAGATGTCCCTGGTAGGACCAAGACCAGAGAGACCCCAGTTTGTTGAAAAGTTCAGGGAAGAGATCCCGAGATACATGATAAAGCACCAGGTTAAACCCGGTATCACCGGATGGGCCCAGATAAACGGATATCGCGGCAACACATCTATCAGAAAGCGTATAGAGCACGATCTCTATTATGTAGAGAACTGGAATATATTCTTTGACATAAAAATAATGTTCCTTACTTTATTTAAGGGATTTATAAATAAAAACGCATATTAGTTCTATATTTAGGAAAGGTTTTAGTAAAGTTTGTTATGAGTACCAAAAACAGAAACAACGGATACGACGGATTCGATGAATATGAAGAGTATGTAGAGTACGAGGATTACGAGGAAGTCGCCCCGACGCCAAAAAAGAAAAAATCAGGAACCGGTAAAAGCAGCTCCGGAAAAACAGGCAGCAACAAGACCGGAACAGGTACAGGCAAAAAGAAAAAGAAGTTAAGCAAAAAGCAGCAGGCAGCAAAAAAGAGAAACAGGATCATCCTCTTTGCAGCTGAGATCATCATCCTCTGCGTCCTCGGTATAGTCCTCTGGTGGGTGACAAAGGGTACCCAGGCTGAAAAGGTAAACTTAAATCAGGAGACTCTGGTATCCGATGAGGTAGAAGAAAAGATCAACAGCACCGTTGTCGTAGCAGAAGACGGTACGGAGACCACAGTCGGAGACCTCTATACACAGATAGTCCTCTTTGGTGTGGATGCCCGTAACGGTGCCCTCAGTATAAATACACGTACAGATACAATCATCATCGCGTCTATCAACAACCAGACCCATGAAGTAAAGCTTTGCAGTGTGTTCCGTGATACATATTTAAACCTCAGCAACGATGAGTATAATAAATGTAACTCAGCTTATGCATTCGGCGGCCCCCAGCAGGCTATTCAGATGCTCAACATGAACCTGGACCTTAACATCAGAAATTATGTAACGGTCGGATTTAAGGGCGTGGTTGAGACAGTAGATGCTCTGGGCGGTATCACACTTGACCTGACAGATGCGGAGATCCCTCATCTTAACTCATATCAGTACTGTATAGCAGAAGACCTTGGCAGGACCAATGATTATATAGCGATCAGCAGTGCGGGCAGCCAGCTCGTAAACGGTCTCCAGGCATGCGGCTACTGCCGTATCAGATATACAGCCGGCGATGACTTTAAGCGTACAGAGAGACAGCGTACAGTCCTTACACTCATGCTTGAAAAGGCCAAGGGCGTAAATGCATCTACGCTCAGCACGATAGCTTCAAACTCATTCCAGAATGTGTCTACATCATTTGACCTTAATGACATACTTGAGTATGCTTCAAACATCACTCAGTACAATATTGTAGGTTCAGAGGGATTCCCCTTTGCTGACTACAGAGTATGCGGAACCATCGGACCTAAGGGCAGCTGCGTAGTACCTACAGACTTAACCACAAACGTATCGCTCCTCCATGAGTATCTCTTTGGTATAAGCGATTACGATCCTACGGATACCGTTAAGACATGCAGTGAAAAGATAGCGGCAGATACATCGCCATATCTCTAAAAAAATCATGAGGGACCCGTTGCGGTCCCTCTTTTAAGAATAAAGACAATGATCAGCCGGAGACTTTAGTGAAAAAAGTTGATGTGATTATCCCGGTATACAAGCCTGATGAGAAGTTTAAAAAACTGCTTCTGCGATTAAAGAAACAGAC
>DFKO01000127.1 GCA_002373855.1 Lachnospiraceae bacterium UBA3643 | reverse complement strand
TGCCTCAGCAAATGCAATCCAGATTTCGGGTACGAGTACACCTTCAAGGTCAAGACAGACAATGTTCATTTTATTTATCTCCTATCGTTTATTATTCAAATACTTCTTTAATACTGTCATAGTGCAGAAACTTTCCGGTGGCACCTATCTCCTTTATCTCATCAAGAGTGGCGAGCTTATATCCGATAGCCTCCGTCTCCTGTATATGCAGATCTTTTTCGTCAAAGTCAAGATCAAATCTGTAGACATCCACAAAGTAGTTGTCACCTTCTCCGGGATTTTCCCTGTGATAAGTCTTTTTGGGCTTATCGTCACAGGCAGAAACATCAAGCCCCGTCTCTTCACGTATCTCTCTGCATATGGCTTCAAAGGATTCCTCTCCTGCCATACATCCGCCGCCTGATACTTCCCACCATCCGGGAGCCCACGACTTATCCATGGCTCTCTGTGTAATCAGATATTTTCCGTCCGGACGTCTGATGACTCCGATGACTGTCAGATGATATTCACCGTCTTTAAGAATCCAGTCATTTTTCTTCATGGTCCTGCCGGTCTTTACTTTATTGCTGTCATATATATCCCAGTATTCCATAATTGTTTCCTCTTTTTCAAACCATGTGATATTCTATCATATCACAGGATTTATTTCATCCACGATCTTATCATGGCGATCTCGGCTTTATATCCGGCGTCATCATTGGGTGTCTCGAGTATAAAAGGTTTGCCCTGTACCCTCGGAGAATTGATTATCTTTTTAAATGCTTCCTCTCCGATATGACCCTGACCTATTTTCTCATGTCTGTCTTTATGAGACGCGAGGGGATTCATGCTGTCATTGATGTGTATTGCCTTTAATCTGTCGATGCCTATGACATCATCAAACTCATCAAGGACCTTTTCAAAATCGTTTACATCATAGCCTGCGTCCCATACATGACACGTGTCAAGGCATACTCCGATGTGATCCTTGTCATCTGTTAAATCTATTATCTGCTTTAGCTCCTCAAATGAGCGGCCTATCTCGCTGCCCTTACCTGCCATTGTTTCCAGGAGTACCGTGGTGGTCATCCCGTCAAACACCGCTTTATTAAGAGCATCAGCTATTACAGGGATGGTTGCCTCCACGCCCTGACCCACATGGGAACCGGGATGGAAATTGTAATACTGCCCCGGGGTATACTCCATGCGCTTCATATCATCGATAAACATATCGAGTGCAAACCTTCTGATATCGGGCTTGTCAGAACAGAGATTCATTGTATACGGTGCATGGGCCACCAGTTTGCCAAAACTGTTTTCCTCCATGTATGCCATGAGAGCCCCTGCATCAGCCGGGTCGATATCCTTGGCCTGGCCGCCTCTCGGATTTCTCGTAAAGAATGCAAATGTATCGGCGCCAAGTTTAGTCGCCTCCTTACCCATTGCAAGATATCCTTTTGATGATGATAAGTGATTACCTATATATATCATGTTTTTCTCCGTAAAAATATTAATTATTTCTTATAACTGGCGGATAATATTATCACGCCTGATCATATCAACTATCTCGTGGAGGAACGCCCTGTCACCCTGCTTGGTATCGACATTAAATCCTGATGACGATACGCGGACCTGGTTGTATACGCACTCAGCCACATAGCTCTCGGGATAACTGTTGTATCCACCCTGCCTCGGCTTGCCATCCTTGTCAAACGTATTTGAGTAAAAGATATAAAGTCCCGGGAATGCATCTCTCTTAAGTCCGAGTCCGTCCAATATCTTATTTAAGTTTTCCTCGCCGCATCTGTATATATGAGAGTAGAGACCGGCACGCTGGGCCAGATCACTGCACCAGTAACGGCTGAGCCAGCTTTCATCAAGGAATCCGTCCTCTCCTATCTTTGAGGCTATGAGTACGACAGGGGTCTGACGTTCATTTGACCTGATGAGATCGATCATCAGATCCACCTCATTATCATATACAGGTGAACACTTGCATGTATACTTTCTCACATCGAGGACTTCTATGTCATCGCACTTAACTATTTCGGAGTAGAATCTCGGAGGATTATAGTTTGGCATCCGGGATTCTATATCAACAGGTTCTGTCGAGAGAACGGCATTTTTTGTCTCAAACCAGAAGAGCCTCAGGATCGGGTCCCATCTGATGGAAGCCTGGACATTCCACATCCTGCCCACCTCATTTGTAGAGAGATGATATGTATGCATATCCATGCTCAGGAAGTTATCATTCTTTGAGACCTTCAGCCAGTATCCCGGTATCTTCTCATCACATTCCGTGATACGGTCCTCAGGCAGTCTGAATATCGCCTTAAACTTATCTCTTGCCCACGAATATATGATCATCGAGAGTTCTTCAAAGATTTTCTTTTTATCCTTTTCGTTACACTCAATTGTCAGCTTGTTTCTAAAGTTGGGATATTCCTCGAGAGGATTTATCGCATACTGATATGTACGACCGGCATCGCCCTTTTTCTCGCCTCTGAAAAATCCGTTCTTTTCTGCTATGGCACGGATTTCTTCATTCTGCATTTCCTTGTCAGCCTCATTGGCCATGACTATGATCCTGTTGACACTGATTGCACCGGTCCTGTGCCTGTCATCCAGGAGCATCCTGATGAGCTCATGACGGCGACACCTGTAGAGTCTCTTGCCGAGAGTCTTTGAATTGTCATCAAGTATCCGCTTCAGTTCCGGATTTATCGGCTCATCATTCATCCTCAGCCTGTAGTGCATATTGACCATAGCTTCCCACTTTTTGTCCAGGTACAGCTGGTGAGCAAAGTCCTCGCATATGGAAACCATCGATGAATCGCAGAGTTCCAGAGTAGCCACCACGCTGTTAAGCTTTCTCGAAAATGCCGGATACTCATCCCAGATCGCCTTATTTTTATATCGCATGTCATGCTCTACTTCATGCCATCCCTCAAAAAATGTGGTCCTTAACTGTATCTCAAAGGTCTGATCTATGGGAAAGAGCCAGGTCTGGGGACTGATACGTCTCACCCAGTCGCCTTCCAGTTCAAATATACCGTTTATCTTGCTGGCTCTGAATTCGGAGATATCATTGTCATATACTTCCCAGTCGCCTACCGGTCTGAACCATTCACGGATTATTTTCTGGCAAATGGCGATATCATCCTCAAAATACAGAATGATACGGATACCGATGATATCCTGAATCTTTCTGCCGTCTTTGTATTCATCCTTGTGGAGTTTGTGCTCTATGGACTCTGATGATTTTCTTCTCGAAAATATACGGGAAAAAATTCCGCATTTTTTCAGTTTGTTATCAATTATTTCTTTTATCTCATACTCTACTGATACGGGTATGTCTATTATTTTTTCAAAATCTTCTCTTGTGTACTCTGCCATTTTTCTTTCCTTGTTTTCCCCTGATACTCTTTTACACTTTTAATCACTATTATGCTTTTATTGCATCATATATGGGTTTAAGCGCCGGATACATCTGTTTAAACTGTCTGTATTTCGCTTCATATTTTGCCACAAGCTCCCTGTCGGGCTCTATTGTCTCCTTAACCCTGACCAGTTTCTCAGCTATATCCTGTACCGACCGGTACTCTCCGCATGCTACAGCCGCCAGCATGGCTCCACCCATGGACGGTCCCTCCTCAGATACAGGGATATCAACAGGCATATTCATAACTGCAGCTATGATCTTTCTCCAAACAGGACTCTTTGCTCCGCCGCCGCAGAGTTTTGTACGCTCAATATTAATACCGAGGTCTCTCGCTACCTCAAGTGAATCCCTGAGTCCAAATGCCACACCCTCAAGGACAGCCTGAGTCATGTCCTCCCTTGTGGAGTCCATAGTCATACCGATAAATGCTGCTCTCGCATCAGGATTATTGTGGGGGCACCTCTCGCCCATCAGGTAAGGCAGGAAAAATACATGATTTTCTCCGAGCTTATCTTCAAAGTTCTGCTCTGCTCCAAAATCTTCTGTCTTAATAATATCTTCCATCCACCACTTATTGCATGACGCAGCCGATAGCATGCATCCCATGAGATGATAGCTGCCGTCTGCATGATCAAATGAGTGAAGTGAATTAAATTTATCCACTCCGAATTTTTCTGATGATATAAATATGGTGCCGCTTGTTCCGAGGGATATGTTGCACGCGCCGTTACCTACAGTGGCTGTACCGACCGCAGCTGCCGCATTGTCCCCTGCTCCTGCTGCAATGACCACCTCTCCCGGAATGCCAAGTTCATCTGCTATATCCTTCTTTATTGTTCCGACTTTTTCATAGCTCTCATAAATCTTTGGCAGCATATTTTCCGTGATACCGCATATATCACACATTTCCTTTGACCACGTCCTGTTCTTTACATCAAAGAAAAGTGTACCTGATGCATCGGATACATCCGTACAAAACGCTCCTGACAGTCTGTATGCCAGATAGTCTTTTGGCAGCATTATCTTGTCAATCCTTGCAAAACACTGCGGCTCATTGTTTCTGACCCATAGTACCTTGGGAGCAGTAAAACCTGCAAAGGCAATATTTGCAGTATATTCGGAGAGTTTATCCTTTCCTATCACATTATTCAGATATTCTGTCTCCCCGGCTGTACGGCCGTCATTCCAGAGGATTGCCGGACGGATGACCCTGTCATCTTCATCAAGCATGACAAGACCATGCATCTGACCGCCGAAGCTGATGCCCTTAAGCATACTTTTATCAAAGCCTTCAAGGAGTTCCTTAAGGCCTGCTATTGTCTGATCATACCAGTCATAGGGATTCTGCTCGGACCAGCCGGGCTTTGGAAAATAAAGATCATACTCTTTGGAGACGATATTCTTAATCTCTCCGTCAGAATCCATCAGAAGCAGCTTTACTGCAGAAGTACCAAGATCTATACCAGCATATAACATTTTGTAACCCTCACATAAATAAAAATATAAAACAACTATTATTATACACTATGCAGGCACTTCTTGGGGAGAAAAAAAATCAGGTTTCACCCATTTGATACATGCATGAAACCTGATCATTATTTAATTATTTATAACTAAAACCCTGTTTAGTCATCCTCTTCAACCTGGGGGAACTTCTCCCTGAGCATGAGCCAGAGTGAACCTGACAGGCATACCGAAGAGTAAGCACCGCAGATAATACCTACCATAAGAGGCAGTGCGAACTCCTTTACAGAAGATACGCCGAGGATATAGAGAGCCAGGACTGTGAAAAAAGTGGTAAGTGATGTAAAGAGGGATCTCGTAAGTGTCTGGGATATACTCTTGTTTACCACATCGCCGAGGGTTTCCTTTCTCTTCATGCCCTTGATATTCTCACGGATACGGTCAAATACGACGATAGTCGCATTGATAGAATATCCGACGATTGTCAGTATACATGCTATGAATGTATTGCCGACCGAGAGTCTTGTGCAGGCATAGAATGCAATGACCACAAATACGTCATGGATGAGGGCTGCAACGGCACTGCATCCGAATCTGAAATCAGAGAATCTGAACCATACATATATAAGCATACAGATGGATGCCACAACTACCGCAATGATTGCATCCTTTTGCATTTCGTTTGAAATAGTAGAGCTGATAGACTCAACAGAAACCTTGTCTTCAGGTACACCGTAGTCATTTTCAACCATCTGCTTGAATGCCTCACGCTCTTCCTCATTAAGAGTTCTTGTCTTAAAGATTACTTCATTCGAATCATTTACGAGAGTCCAGAGAACCGATGCATCACCTGTAATCTTCTCAATCTTGGGCACGATCTCGCCGTCGACAACCTCTCTTGTAGGCATCTGGGCAAAGTCAACCGTGGTGGCACTACCACCCTTGAAATCAAGACTGAAGTTGAGAGGGTCGCCTGTAGTCACGCCAAAGATAATCATTACGATGATTCCGATTGCAAGTACTGCACCTGAGATGCCAAAGTACTTTGCCTTGTGTCCGACAAAATTGATCGTCTTTGCTTCCTTTGTCTTGCCAATCCACTTTGCATCCTTAAATCCTATTGAATAGAAGATCTTAAGGAGTGTCTGGGTTACGAAAAGTGCTGTAAACATTGAGAGCACGATACCAAGTGCAAGGGTATATGCAAATCCCTTGATAGTACCTGAGCCGAGTGCTATGAGCACCACAGCTGCAATAAGTGTTGTAATGTTACCGTCTATGATAGCTGAGAGAGCTTTTGAAAAACCGCTCTTAACGGCAGACTCAACAGTCATACCGATCTGAAGTTCTTCTCTGATACGGGCAAATATGATTACGTTGGCATCTACCGCCATACCGATAGACAGGATGATACCTGCGATACCGGGGAGCGTCATGGTAATCTCCAGGAAGTTGATGCAGAGGAGATCCATCATTGTATATGCAACAAGTGCAATTGATGCGCAGAGTCCGGGGATTCTGTACACAATGATCATAAAGAGTATGATGAGCGATACACCTATGATACCGGCCTTAATAGATGTAGCTATGGCTTCAGAACCGAGCTGTGCACCAACCACGTTGGAACGGAGTTCCGAAAGTTCAAGCTTAAGTCCACCGATACGGATACTCTGAGCAAGCATGTTGGCTTCAGTCATGGAACGCATTCCTGAGATTTGGGCCTTACCACCTGCGATTCTCTCATTTACATTTGGTACTGAGAGGAGCTCGCCATCATAGTAGATAGCGATCGTTCCGTAGAGTCCCTGCTTGCCTGCAACAGCACCTGTCTCATTTGCAAATGTAGCTGCTGCCTCATCTGTAAATGTGAGGGATACTATATACTGAATCACATCATAATCATCTGTATATGCGCCGCCCTCGGCAATGCTGACATCTGTACCTGTGAGTACGATGCTGCCGTCTGCGAGGAGCTCGTCAATTGATTTTGTGAGGGAGTACTTAACACGGACCATATTGCTATCCTGTACTGTATAGGGGATAGCTGCGCCGTCTGCTCCGACTGCTGCCTTGCCTGTCTCAGGATCATATACATATGTACCTCCAGCCGCAGAATATACAAAGAGATTTCCATCCTCACTGTATACCTGATTGCCGTCTGCAGTCGTCATATAACCATAGTTAAGCGATCCGTCGCTGCCTGTAGCTCTGATAAAGTAAAGGAGTCCCGGAGAACCGAGGTCCTCAAGCACTGCCTGGGCATCAGACACGCCGGGGATTTCGATACTGATTCTGTTTGTACCTTCCTGGTACACATCAGACTCCGTAGAATACTTCTCGATACGCTTACGGAGCTTTTCGATAGTATCATCTATATCGGACTGGGTAGGTGTCTCTTCTCCAACCACTTCATATGTGATACTGACACCGCCTGCCAGATCAAGTCCGAGTTTTGTGTTTTTTACCGCTCCGCTTCCTTTTTCATCTACACCGTTCATCATGATATAGCCAAAGCCTACCATGATAGCGATAAAGATAATCAGCGAAAGCCATGCCGTTCCTTTTTTCATTTCTCTTTACTGCCTCTCTTAATTTAAATAGTACATTTGCAGCCCCGGAGTTTTCTCCAAAAAAACTGCAATTCACATCATCCGATGCAAACTACAGTATTTTATCATATGAGGGGTATAAAAACCATATAAGTTTTATACAATACAAATAAACTCGAAAGTGATTATATTAAAGCGAATACACACATATATGGCATTCCATGTGAATATTTACTTAAATTTACTTATTGATTATTTGTTTATGTTTGGTATCATTAAAGTAAAAGTACACACAATAGCACTATCGTGTGAACATTTACTCAACGGAGACTTATATGATTTTAACTTATCAAGAATGCATCGAAAAATACGGCAGTGATTACAAAATAAAAAAGGAAATTGAAAATAGGAATCTCTTTATGATGGAGAAGGGCGTGTACTCCACTGAAGAGATTGCACCAGAGCTGGACATCATATTAAACAAATATCCGAAAACTGTATGTACCGGTCCCAGTGCATTTTATTATCACGGACTAGCAGATGTTATACCTGACTACTATTATCTCGCAACGAAGCGAAATGACACGCGAATAAAAGATTTGAGAGTCAAACAGTCATTTCTAAAAGATGATATTTTTGAACCCGGCACGATTGAAATTGAATACAACAATTCCACTGTACGCTTATACGGCAAGGAAAGAATGATAATCGAACTAATGCGTTTTAAATCCAGAACCCCAAATGATTATTACAAGGAGATTATCAGGAATTATCGCAAACTGGTTAACGAACTGGACTTCAGACTTGTTGAGGATTACGCAGCTCTGTTCCCAAATGGTTCCAAGTATATGGACATGATAGAAATAGAAGTACTTTAATGATGTTGGAGTCGGGCGGAAACGACCA
>DFKO01000013.1 GCA_002373855.1 Lachnospiraceae bacterium UBA3643 | reverse complement strand
TACCTGATTTATTCTTTCTCTTCTTTCTGCTCAAAGCCTGTTACACAACCTTTTACTTATCTTTATAAAAATCATGAGGAGCTTTTACTCTCTCAAAGAATTCCTGCTCGGGCAGAGGCTTGTCATAGTAGTAGCCCTGGGCAACATGACATTCAGTCTTTTTTAATATCTCAATCTGCTGTTTTGTCTCAACACCCTCTGATACTGTATCTCTCTCCAGGTCATGTATCATCTTTACAACGTTTTTAAAGAACCGGGTACCGAGTTCATCGCCCTTTGTGACAATATCTACAAATGATTTATCAATCTTGACTATATCAACATCTACATCACGCAGCATCGACAGTGACGAATATCCTGTGCCGAAATCGTCCATTGATACGGATATGCCAACTTCCTTCATCCTCTTTATGAATGTCATCAGAGCATCAAAATCCGAATAACCCGAAGACTCCGTAATCTCCACATCCAGGTATTTATAATCAATATCATACTTATTGGCTATCTCGATGATCTCATCTGCAAAGTTCGGATTCTTCAGATGAAGTTTTGAAAAGTTTGATGATATACGGACAGGTTTATATCCGTCTTTCTCCCAATGCTTTATATCCTGGCAGACTTTATCAAAGACATACATATCAAGCTCAGGCACAAAGCCTTCTTTTTCAAGGATCGGGATAAACATTCCCGGTGGTACCAGCTTGCCATCCTTGATCCACCTGATAAGGGCCTCGGCTCCGACCAGTGTATTTGTATTGATATCAACCTTGGGCTGATAATATGCCGTAAATTCTTTACGGAGGATTCCGTTTCTGTATGATGCAAGCACACCTTTCTCGTGGACGAGGTTGTCGAGCATGCTCTTCTCAAATCTGACCACGTGGGTTTCATTGCTGAGTCTTGCCTTGTTGATTGCAGCAGAGCATCTGTTTGTGACTTCACTGATGTTGTCACCATCCACGATATCATATATACCGCATCTTACAGGTATGCCTATTTCCTCCCTGCCGTCATCTGTCTGGAGAAACATTGTGATATTATCAAAAGCTCCCAGCAGGTTATCCACCCTGTCTTTATATATCAGAATCAGGAAGTTATCGTTTCCCGTTCGGGCAACAAACTCACCTCTCTTCAGGAGTCCGTTTATCCGCTGTGCAAATTTACGCAGGATTATATCACCGTTTCTCGTACCGAAACGCTGATTTAGATATTTGAAATCTCTGATATTAACAAGAACCGCTGTAAACAGCGAAAGTTTTCTTCTCCTCTGGAGACTGGTTCCTCTGATATTAAGTCTCTGATAATCTGCTATTCCTGTTAGGGAATCAATGTTGCTGTACCTGAGCAGTACAAATACGATAATTGAGAATGATACGGCGATAAACAATGATACTGCAATTATCATCGCTCTCCTGAAACGCATGAGCTGTTCGTTAATCTCATTGACACTTACATCAATACCGACTATACCTGCTACGCTTCCATCTTCACAAAAAACCGGAGCATATGCGCTGATATAAGACCCCCACTTGTCCCACGTAATATCACTGTCACAGGAAACATCTCCGTTAAAGGCGCCTTTCATACCTTCAAGCAGCTGATATTCCTCTCCGACCGCCGCAGGTTCATCCTGATCCATATCAACCACAAATACAAGTTTGTTATCTTTCATCCTCATCGTGTAGATATACTCGATGATATTGTAATTGAGGTATATCTCCATCTCATCGTAGACTTTTTTGTATGCTTCGTCTCCCCTCTCCGAAACATCAAGGAGCGCCTCACCGTCCACATCTTTGGCAGCCTGACTCGCAATGATCATTGCGCTGTCTTTTATCTGATTCAGAAAAAGGACATAAATCTGCCTGTAGGATACCGCTCCGACAATGAAGAATCCTATTAATATACACGCCATTACGGCAAATGTGACTTTATGTTTTGTTCCAAACAGGCTTTCTTTATTATCCATTTATGTCCCTGAAAAAAAGTCGTGTTAGTTAACAATTTATTATACCATAATTATTTCCTGTAAAGAATAATCCGGCATTCATATATCATATATTATTTAAAGAACAAAAATCCTGATAAATTGAGATATTCTATGGTCTTGTCATCGCTGTTGTATGTCATAGATACATTTGTAATACGCATATCAGTATGATCATCAAGATGGTATACTATCCCATTCACATCAAACTCTGAAGTATTATCAGTATAGTCATCCATCCATCCTTCAAGGATTTCTGCTATATCAAAATATTTATCCTCTATGTAATTATCCATCGTAACATCAAATAATGTCTGGGAATATTCTGATACATCCCTTGTATTATCCGGATAATAACAGCTAAAAGGCGCCATTGAACTATATTCAGATACATCTACGAGTCCGAGACTCTCATAATCAGATATATAGGTTCTGTAATAGGTGCCGTAATATGAGTAACTGGTGATCTCATCTATCATTTTCTTTTCATCTTTTGAAAGGAGACTGTTCAGTTTTTCTTCCGAGATCATATCAAGCTTCCTGATGACATTGCATCTGCTCGCTAACTCTTTTTTATCGCTGTCTTTTATCTTATCCCCTTTATCAAGCAGCTCTCTTACCTTTGCATATTGGGAATTGAATGTCATATCAAAGCAGTTGAGTCCCGGCATAAGCACACCGATAAAAAGTAAAGCCACTCCGACATAAAGCATACAAGAGACAACATTTTTCTTTTTTATGATCTGAATCGTGTAGACTGCAATATAGATAACCTCAGCTGCAATCACCATCACGCCCATGTATCTGTCAGGTGTGATTCCGTACTGGCCGATACGCATACCGACACATATAGCCTGAAGTATGATAAACGGTGCAAATACAAAGGGCAGTTTCTTTGAAACCTTTACAAAGAAATTATTTTCCTCGTCTATGCCTCCGCACATGGTCCATATAAAGAGTCCCACACAGAACAGGAAGGTGAGTATGGCAAATACCTCATTGGATGGCCACTCCCTGCCAAAGAGAATCTTGATTATATAAGCATAAATGATGACATCTGCTATCATGAGCATGGGCTCAAGTACATAGAGAAATACGAGTCTTGAAAACTTGCCGTACATCTCCTGTTTCTGGGAAAAGCAGAGAATACATGCAGGTACATATATGCCTCCGGCCAGGAATATCTCCAGGCGCCCCAAAAAGTAATGTGTATCAACGATCAGGTAATTAAATATGGCAACAATAATTGCAATACCTCCGGCCAGGAGTCCGTATACAACAGATACTCTGACAAATGAGCAGAATGTATCTATGCAATATCTCTCAAAAGTATCCCCGGAACGTTTAAACATATGATACAGTGCAGCAACCACAAGTCCGGAAAGCCATACAACATAAAATCTGATCAGGTAATTCTGCAATATCAGGATATTCATTCCAAAAAGCGTTTCCTGCTCAGTGCTGATAACAGCCACAAACAGTACTGCCAGGCCTGCGGCCACAGCCTCGGTTATTATATAGTGAATGATTTTTTTTCTGAAATGCTCCTCTGAGAATATTGACTGAAGTGAAAAAATGCCAAAGAACAAACCTGCCTTTGCGAGAAATTCACTTTCTCCCTCGTATTCAATCAATATGGCTGCAATAATCGATGCAATGACTATCGCCCCCATTGTAAGAGGATAATCCTTAAATACTCTGATAAGGCCTGTCACCATTTTTGAGAGTGCTGCCTTAATGTTACCGACAAAACCTTTCTTTTCGGTTTTAGTCTCATTAATTTCTTCTGAAAGCATTTCCTTGTTGTTATCTTCCATAACAGATAAAACCTCCCACTTTTTTATATTGCGTTCATAAAATACATCCGGGCTGAAAAGTCAGGGAAAAATCTGACCTGTTCATTATATCCCGTACCGGAGAATGCCTGCTTAAGCTTTACTCCGCAGTGCATGAGCACATCACCTGATACGGTTATGTCTTCCTCCTCACCATCCATTTTAATAAGCTTTGCTATTACATCAAGTGCTATCGAATCCTGCTTTAAGTGAACCGGCGATACCGTATTGACCAGATCTCCGAAATCCCTTATGTCATATTTAAGTTCCCTATTTGTAAATCTGTAATTTACATCGGAAAGCAGTCCTTTTGCATTGTATTTAAGATACTGGGTATTGGGCTTAACAAGGTCCTGCAACACCATACCGACTGCTGCCTTTCTGTCTCTCGAAACCATGGTCCACTCGTTTATATTGCCGTCAGCAAAACTTCTGCCCCTGTAGAATATGCCATCCTGGAAAACATTTCTCCATTTTTTGTAGAGCTCTACCTGGGATTTTATTGCATCAGTTTCCTCTTTTGACATATCACAGAGATTGCACTCATATCCGAGACTGCCAAATGAAGCCACGGCAAATCTTGATTCAAGTGGAGTCCTGCGCAGTGTCTGATGATTCGGACTGCCTGATACATGGGCGCCCACACACTCTAACGGATATCCGTAGCTGTAACCGCTCTGGATAACTGCCCTGCTAAGAGCATCGGTATTGTCACTGCCCCAGATCTGAGGGAAATATGATAGAATGCCAAGGTCAAACCTGTTACCTCCGGAAGCGCATCCCTCAAATAATATTTCAGGGAATCTCTCTGTCAGTGTTTTCATACACTTATAGAGTCCGAGCACATATCTGTGCATCACCTCGCCCTGTTTTTCAGGAGGCAGCACGGATGAATATACATCGCTGACTACCCTGTTCATATCCCACTTTACATAAGAAATGTCAGCTGATGAAAAGACTCTCGTCATTTCTTCAGTAATAAAATTTACGACTTCAGGCCTTGATAAATCCAGCATCCGCTGGTTTCTGCCTTCACTGTGATCCTTACCGGGGATTGCAAGACACCACTCCGGATGCTTTTTGTACAGACTGCTGTCTGTGTTGACCATCTCGGGCTCTACCCAGATACCCATCTTTAAACCTAGGGCCTTTACTTTATCTGTCAGACCTTTTAGCCCGCCCGGAAGTTTCTTTTTATTTTCAGTCCAGTCACCCAGGGACTTTGCATCATTATCCCGCTCTCCGAACCAGCCGTCGTCCATGACAAAAAGCTCTATACCAGCTTCGGCTGCCTTTGATGCCAGCTTTAACAGCTTTGATTCGTTTATGTCAAAATATGCAGCCTCCCAGCTGTTAAGGAGTACCAGGCGCTTACGCCTCTGCCACTCTTTTCTGACAATATGCTTTCTGACAAAGGCATGCATATGATGAGACATATTGTTATATCCCCTGTGGGAAAATGTCATCACGGCTTCCGGAGATACAAACGTATCTGACGGATGCAACGTCCAAGAAAAACCTTCAGGATTAATACCTGAGAGTACCCTTGTCTTTCCAAACGAACTCACGGATATACTCTCGTAATGGTTTCCGCTGTATATCAGATTAAATCCGTACACATCACCTGCATCTTCATTAGTATCCGCATCAGACATCATAAAGAAAGGATTGGCCCTGTTGCTGCTCGTACCTGTCCTGCTCTCAACAACAAATTTTCCGGCATTTAATACCGTATCCTCCCTGTTCATCTCTCTGGCCCAGCCGCCTGTAAAGGATGATATCTTAAATCCCGGTCTGTCAAAATCAATCTGAAGACTCATCAGCTTATCTATTATTATATCACTGTCTGTGTCATTTATTATTTTGACGCTTCTTGTGATCACATCTTCATCTTCAAAAACCTTATAGCAGACCTGCAGGGATGCACCGCTGTTTTTATCCTCATATGTAATGACCAGCTGTTCATCACAAAGACGGGACTTTGGCATACCACTGTCATTTATAAATATGTCACTGCCTGTCTCAAAAGATTTATATACAAAGTCACCTGTCCGGCTGCCGTCTGATGATATCAGCATCACGGCAGGTTCCCTCATATCGCCCTTGCCCGTAGCAGAGAGTTCAAGGCATACATCCTCCATGGAGAAAGCACCGCTGTCCTTATCATAAGTAACAGTATTGCCGGGTGCAAAGGCATGCTTTTCCGTCAGTGCAGATATGCCGTTTTCATCAGGCGTGATGTTGACGCGCCTTCCGTAGTAGAGATGCTCTGCACAGCCTGTATCCATAATCCGGAAAGCATATGTCGTATGAAGAGTGTGTAATATAAAAATCTTATTTCCGGTTTTTATCATATAATTGTTTCTCCGTTAAGCTGTGGCAAATCTTCTTTCTTTGCCTTAAGTTTTTCGTTTATCTCCTTAATCTTGTCTTCATTAAGGATAAAGTGTTTTTTGAATACAAATATCGCTATGATAAGTCCGATTATCGGCAGCACCGTCATCGTCATTCTGAGTATCATCACTGATGAACCTGTGACAGCCTCGGTAACCACATCATCTGTATTATCGGAAAGATTGCTTAACTGGAGGCAGAATGATGCGACAAGTGCGGCAACTCCCGATGCAAGCTTTACAACAAATGTCTGCATTGAGAAGATGACGCTCTCATCTCTTCTGTTATTTTTCAGTTCACCGTAATCTACGGTATTTGCAAGGAATACAGTCGTAAGTACTGTAAGACATCCAAATGCAAGAAATACAAAGACTCCGGGTATGAGAAGCAGAGGCAGAGAGCTGACTCCGGCGCACATCTCGGCAAACAGTACTCCGTATCCGACAACCGCCATGGCTATACTTAAGTAAAAAACCTTTGTTGTTGATAAAAACTTTCTGATAAGCGGATAAAAAACCATCATCGAGAGGATCTGGGTACCGCCACCTACAGTATTAAATAATGTGTATGTCTTGTGCCATTCGTCGCCTGCAATATCATATTTAAAGAAAT
Source organism: Lachnospiraceae bacterium UBA3643 (assembly GCA_002373855.1). GTDB lineage: Bacteria > Bacillota > Clostridia > Lachnospirales > Lachnospiraceae > NK4A136. The sequence continues at coordinate 10,635 of DFKO01000013.1, read as the reverse complement.
AGATAAGGAGATTTGATGTGACATACAGTGAACAGTTAATGAGAACGATAGCTATTACAACAGTCATGGCCTGATCGTTTTGAAGCAGAGCTTTAAACATGGCTCCCACAGACGGTGATTCGACATTTACCGTTGCCTTTTCCTTAATACATATACATGCAAGGAGCGTGAATACTACAAACAATATGGCAACGATAAGTGAAAACCACTTAAAACCTTCTCTCTCATTGCCGGCTCCTAATGCCTGCACTGCCATAATGGTCACAACGGTAATAAGTGCAGAACCTACACCTGCACATGATCTTGCAAGAGTAGTCAGTCCCTCTCGTTCCTTACCGCCCTCGGTAAAGGCAGGTATCATTGACCAGAACGGGATGTCCATCATCGTATATGTAACACCCCAGAGCACATAAAAGATTGCAGCATACGCTGTAAGGCCTGCTCCTGTGAGAGAAGGCGGCGCCGCAAACATCAGATACAGGATCACCGCATTAATAACAGTACCAATGAGGAGCCATGGGCGAAAGCGTCCCCATTTTGTTTTAGTCTTGGCTACTATGATACCCATGATGGGATCGTTGAATGCGTCAAATACTCTGGCTGCCATAAGGATAATACCCATAGCGATAGCCGATACGCCGAGTATATCCTGATAATAATAAAGTATGTAACTTGCCGACAGCATGTAAACCATATCTTTTCCCACGGCGGCAAGTCCGTAGGAAGCTTTTTCTTTTAACCCCAGTCTCATAAGAAAATCTCCTTCCATATTTTTATTTTGATACAGTAAATTCTATTTCCTTCTCATTTTTTCCTGATTTAAGCTTTACCGTTGCAAGACCTGATCTGCCGACAGTCTTTATATAAGTACCTGTCATGCCTCCCTTAAAGCTCACAATATGAGGACCGATAATCTCCGCGTCTCCGGTCACCGATATCTCAAGGGGCTCCTGGTAATAAGATGCGAGATTATCATTCTGATCACGCATTGTTATCCGAAGCGCCGCCACATCGTATGATGAGCCTTCGCACAGGTCAGTGTGGTCGGTCCGTACATCAAGATGGATACTCTCCGCCGCACCTTTCATAACAGTCTTTACAACCTTGTCATCTTTTATCGCCTCAAATTTGTAGGTGAGTGCGTATCCTCCCCAGTTGGCCACATATTTTCCAAAGAGCTCAACGCCTTGTTCATATGTCATGCCGTAAAATCCCATAAGCCTGGCAGCCAGGAGCTTTGATGATGCCGGCAGAGATGCCATACCGTACTTGACGATATCTTTTAACAGCTGCTTAACCAGGTCTGCTTTCTTTTCATCAAAATGCTCTTTTGTCACCAGCTGGTCTCCGACAAAGTCATCGATCAGAATTGCGCCGTGGGGAATGTTTTTATATTTTGAATCAGATGCTTTAAACTCTGCTATAAACTCATCATTCTTGTAAAGCTTTACAGAGTCGGCATTTGTAAATGCATATAGCTCATTAAGGTTTCCTCCCGGATACTCACCTATATCCATTGAAGAGCTTATCTCAAGGACTGCATCTTCCTCTGAGTTTAAATCCTTCTGGCTCTCATATACAGCAGCTGCCATCTTGGGATTTCTGAACATATCCATGATACCGTGATAGCAGATCCTGTCTCCGCTTCCGAAATCCTTATGAGTATTGTAGTCAAACATACACCATCCAAAAGATCCGGCTATGTCCTCCTTGCCTGCCACATCATTTATTACATTCATATGACGCAGGGCATGCTCTAACCTGTGGGATTCGCTGTCAAAAGATTTGGTCGGGAACATATGACCCATATACTCGCTGACAAGATATCCCTTTGACGTATCCGATGTGATCTTTTTCTTATCATCAACGCCCTGGTTGTCTCCGGTGTGGACGAAATCGTTGTATGTGTATACATCTTCAAGCAGATGGCTCTTTGAGAAATTTCTCACACCACCTGTCTGTCTGTAGGGATCGAGGTGCTTTGCTTCCCTGTTGGTCCGCTTGTAAAACTCATCATCGTCTATGGATTCGTTTATCCTGACGCCCCAGAGTATTATGGACGGATGATTACGATATTCAGTGATCATCTCAGTCACATTTTTAACCGCCTGATCTTTCCAATCTGCATCGCCTATGTGCTGCCATCCGGGAAATTCAGTAAATACAAGGAGACCTGCCTCATCGCACCTGTCTATAAAATAATGGGACTGGGGATAATGAGATGTTCTGACTGCATTTAATGACAGTTCTTTTTTCATGATGTCCGCATCAAATTCCTGCATGGACTTTGGCATGGCATATCCGACATAAGGGAAACACTGATGATGATCCATTCCTCTTATTTTGAACTTCTCACCGTTTATATAAAATCCGTCTGCCTTAAATTCAGCCTGCCTGAAACCTGTCCTGACAATGTATTCATCATATACTTTGTCTCCGTTAACGAGTTTCATTGATACATCGTACAGATAAGGACTGTCAGGAGTCCATAAAAACGCATCTTTGATTTTAAGGGAAAAAGGTCTGATATCAGATATCTCGGAGATATCGATCTCGCTCTCTTTTAACAGAGGTGCCTTGATATTTCCGATTTTTTTCATAAATTCCGTATCGGCAGGAGTAATATTAAATACTGCTTTCATATTCTCCTTTAGATCGCCGGGAAAAATCACATCAGCCAGTATGTCAAGGAGCACGTTGGATCCCTGGCATTTATTGTTGGCTGCATACATATCTTTAATATATACTTTGTCGGTAACCTCCAGATATACTTCTCTGTAGATACCACCGTATGTCATATAGTCGATAACCTTTCCAAACGGAGGAATGTTTAAATCCTCCCCGGTATCGAGCATGACAGTGATTATCAGTTCTTTGCTGTCATTTATAAAATCGGTAATCTCTATTGTAAATGACGTATATCCGCATCTGTGCTCTGTAACCTTCTCTCCGTTGACATATACTACAGCGAGATGGCCTGCACCTTCAAAAGTGACAAATACATTTTTGCCACTCCAGCTGCTGTCTACTTTGATATGTCTGCGGTAGCAGCACTTTTCCTGATAATCCTTTTCATTACAGTAATTATAATCAAGTTCCACGTTGGTATGAGGGAGTCTCACACTTTCCATGTCCTTCTCGTCATAATCCCTTTTGCACATCTCATCAGAAAAAGAATGCGAAAAAAGCCAATCATCGTTTAGATAAACCCTCTCTCTGACTGTTCCTGCCTTTGTCTTTGGCATAATCCGTAACCTCCATTCCCATATATTAAGCTATTTTAAAACAAGCTCTTCTTTTTTGTTTTCTCCGGTTAAAGCAGCGTCAAGTTTTACCTTTCCGCCTTTCTTTAACTTTCCGAACAGTATCTCCTTTACAAACAATGGTTTGATATCCGAGTCAACGACTCTCTCAATCTCTCTTGCACCATACTCGTTTGTGATACCCTTTTTAAGTATGTAATCCTTTGCTTTCTTTGTGACTGTCAGAGCGACTTTCCTGCCTGAAAGCTTATCTGTCAGCTCCCTTAGCTTTTTATCGACAATCTTCTCTGCCATCTCCGTGTTCATGTGATTAAAGGTAACTATACCGCTCAGCCTGTTTCTGAATTCAGGAGAAAATACTTTTTTAACCTCCTCCATCATAAAGCTGTCATCTATTACCTTCTCACCAAAACCGATTTTTTGCTTTCCGACCATTCTGGCTCCGGCATTGCTCGTCATGATGATCACGACATTTTTAAAGTCTGCCTTCTGACCCTTGCTGTCGGTTAATGATGCATAGTCCATCACCTGAAGGAGCACATTGAATATATCCTGATGTGCCTTCTCAATCTCATCAAGGAGCAGTACGCAGTGAGGCGTCTTTCTGATCGCATCGGTGAGGAGTCCTCCCTCGTCGTATCCAACGTAACCAGCCGGTGATCCTATGAGCTTTGATATTGTATGCTTTTCCGCATACTCACTCATATCAAAACGAACCAGCTCTATACCAAGTTCTTTTGCAAGAACTTTTGCAACCTCTGTCTTGCCCACACCTGTAGGGCCCACAAACAAAAGCTTTGCCACAGGTTTGTCATCTTCATTAAGTCCTGCTCTCGACATACATATGGCATCCACAATCATCTTTACTGCCTGGTCCTGACCAAATACCTTTGATGTGATATTCTCATATAGATGGGAAAGAGCATCAACCTCTGTGGATTTTGCAGTCTGAAGAGGTATCCCACAGGTCTTTGAGAGGACCTGTTCTATAACCGATTTATCTACTGTCTGTGTTTTTTTATCAGGCACAGGATGCATCTTTACGTATGCACCTGCCTCATCAATCAGATCTATTGCCTTATCCGGCAGAAATTTGTCATTTACAAACCGCTTTGAGAGTGAGACGGCATATTCCATCACGTCTTTTCCGTATTTAACTTTATGGAACTTTTCATAATTCTTTTTAAGTCCCTCAAGTATCTTTACTGCTTCCGCCTCAGACGGTTCTTTAATATCAACCTTCTGAAAACGCCTTGCAAGAGCCGGTGTCTTCTGGATATTTTTACTGTATTCGGAATATGTGGTTGCTCCCATAAAGCGAATAGAATTATCCTCAAAGAATGGCTGGAGGATATTGGCTGCATCCATGCCTCCACCGGAGAGACCGCCTGCACCCACCAGATTCTGAATCTCGTCCAGAAATACTATGGGCTCCTTTTCCTTCATGATAGAGTCCATAAGCTGTTTGATTTTTTTCTCAAACTCTCCTCTGTAGGGTGTACCGGATACGATTGATGAAAGGTCTAGTGAAAATACACTGGCGTCCTTAAGCTCTTCGGGCACCTCACCCTTTACTATCCTGTCTGCCAGACCGTACGCCATAGCTGTCTTGCCTACACCTGCCTCACCTACGAAGATGGGATTGTTTTTATCCCTTCTAAGCAGTATCTGTATGGTCCGTTCTATCTCGTCATCCCTGCCTATGAGAGGGTTGTGTTCACTGACCGTATCATTGAGACGGACCGCATAGTCTTTCCACAAATCTCCGTCTTCATCGTCATCCTCATTTTCTCCGCTCTGGCTGTCCTGCAAAAGCTCGGAAAATCTAAAGAGAAGTTCCTGTTTGTCATCGATCTGCTTATCAATATAGTAGACAGCAAAGCTCTCCTGAAGGTTTAAGATGCCCCAGAGTACATGATGGGCTCCCACCTGCTCGTTTCCACTGTTTCTCGCTGCCTCTACCGCCGTCTCCATTACAGTCGTAAATCCCGCCGACACCTCAGCTTTTTCCGGAATCTGGGAATCAGTTCTCCTCGGAAGCATCTCTGCAAAAAATTTCTCCAGATCGTCTGTCAGCTCTCTGATATCTCCGCCCATACTTTCAAAAGCTTTTGTGAATTCACGCATGGCCATCATCGCATAGAGTATATGCTCAGGTGTGACATATTCATTCTGGGCATACATACTCTTGCCCACCGCATACCGGAGTATTTCTTCTGTTCTCTCGTCAAACATCATCTCTTCCATACCTGTATATATCCTTAATCTTTTCTCTTCTCTACGATCACCTTAAACGGGTATCCCTTGTCCCTGGCCTCACCGGTGACTTTCATCGTCTTTGTGATAGCCACATCATACACATATGTGCCTACTATAGCTCTGTTGCCCTTGTGTACAGACAGCATGAGATTTGTGGCTTCCGTAGTCGATTTCTCAAAATATTTTATGAGCATGTCCACGACAAAATCCATGGGAGTAAAGTCATCATTCAGCATTATGACATTATACATGCCGGGTTCCTTAACCTTTACACGGCTCTTTCTCGAAACACTGCTCTGTCCCTTTTTTGCTGTACCGCTCTCATCTTTTATCTCTTTTGATTTGTTAATAATATGCTCTTTCATAGTCCGTCTCTTTAAAGTGAATCATACTCCATATAGGAAAAAAGACGCGGAGCCGTTACCCTGCGTCTATATTGTATCCCCCTCATACTTTAATCTGTGCTTTATAAATAAATCATTCCTCTTCGTCGTCCACAGCCGATGCAACAGAACTGACAACCGAAGAAACTACAGAAATAACAACCGAAATAATAATAAGCAGTCCGCCACCCATGACAAGCATGAGCATCATATTACTCTCATCCATTTATCAGAACCCTCTTTCAAGAATTTGTCGGCTTTTTTACTAATCGCAAGCCATGATTATAGTACCACAATTATGCCTTTTTTACAACCTTAACCCCTTTGATAAAAACTTTCCCGGCAATATTATATTTGATAAAATACTGATAAACAAAATCGGCTTAATGTGTTATAATTTACTGAATTAAAATATGATTATTCGGAGGATTTTTTATGAGATACATACCTTCGGGCGTCTGCTCCAGAGCAATTGACGTGGAAGTGGATAATGACATTATTACATCGGTTGCTTTTACAGGCGGATGCAATGGCAATACCCAGGGAATCAGTGCCCTCGTAAAGGGTATGAACATTGACGATGCTATATCAAAACTTGAGGGTATAAACTGTAACGGCAGAGGTACCTCCTGTCCGGACCAGCTCTCAAAAGCTCTCAGGAAAATCAAAGAAAACAACTGATATTCGGGAAGAAATGATATTATGAAAAAGATCGTACTCACAGGCGGCGGAACCGCCGGACATGTAACTCCTAACATTGCTCTCATCCCCTCTCTTAAGGAGATGGATTATGAAATCTATTATATCGGTTCATATGACGGTATCGAGAAAAAGCTCATTGCCGATTACGGTATCCCCTACTACGGAGTATCAACAGGCAAGTTCAGAAGGTACCATGACCCTAAGAATTTCAGCGATCCCTTCAAAGTCTTAAAGGGAATCCACGAAGCAAAGAAAATATTAAAAGACATAAAGCCCGACATTATCTTTTCAAAGGGCGGCTTTGTATCAGTCCCCGTAGTGAGGGCTGCCGCATCCCTGAAGATTCCCTGTATCATACATGAGTCCGATATGACTCCCGGTCTCGCCAACAAATTCTGTATACCCGTTGCAAAAAAGGTATGCTGCAACTTCCCCGAGACCCTTAAACTGATATCAGGCGACAAGGCAGTACTTACAGGTTCACCCATCCGCAAAGAGCTCATGATGGGTGATAAGGAAAAGGCCATGAAGTTCTGCGGTTTTACGGAAAACAAGCCTGTAATAATGGTTATCGGCGGAAGCCAGGGCGCAAAAGCGATCAACGACTGTGTACGCGAATCTCTCCCGAGACTCCTCCCGGACTTTAACATCATCCATATATGCGGAAAAGAAAAGATGGATAACATGCTGCTCAACACAGACGGTTATTCACAGTTTGAATATGTAAAGGAAGAGCTTAAGGATCTGTTTGCTCTTTGTGATATCGTAATATCAAGGGCCGGAGCCAATGCAATATGTGAACTCCTCGCTTTAAACAAACCCAACATCCTCGTACCACTTCCAAGCAAGGCCAGCCGTGGGGATCAGCTCCTCAATGCATCAAGTTTTGAGGCTCAGGGATTTTCGCTGGTACTTCGTGAAGAAAACATGGATCAGGATACACTTGTCGAGAGCGTACAGGAACTGTACTGCAACAGACAGAGCTATATAGACAACATGAGCCAGTCAGGTCAGAGAGATTCAATCTCCACAATCTGCCGGCTCATTGAAGAATATACTTTATAACAATAATAATTACATTTTAAGGAGATCCCTTGTCTCCTCTAATTCTTCTTTTGAAGGTTCTGACGGTTGCCACAATATGTGCTGACCGTCATTTTTATATCTTGGGATCAGATGAAGATGATAGTGCATAACTGTCTGGCCCGCAGCCTCTCCATTGTTCTGTACTACGTTGAGGCCGTCTGCATTAAGACGTCTGCTCATCTCTCCTGCAAGCTTCTTGGCCAGGATCATAGCCTTGCCCGCAGTTTCATCAGGGAGCTCGTATAGATTGTCATAATGCTCTTTTGGTAAAATAAGCGCATGGCCCTTTGTGGCAGGACCTGCATCAAGTATCACGTTAAATGTATCATCTTCATAAATTGAGTTTGTGGGAAATACTCCGTTTGCGAGTTTGCAAAAAATACAATCGTCTTTCATATATGCCTCCGTCAGTTATATTTACGAATTCTCTTCCATAAACGGGAATATCTCATCGAGTATTCTCATATTCTTAAAATCGCCCTTAGCCGTCAGGCTGCTGTCCATAAACGCTCCCTGGAATGTCTTTTTTCCGGCGAGCACATCGCGGAGAGTTTTCTCCGGGATAGTCAGAGTGACATCGGGATATGATACATCCCCTTCCTTAACGGTTATATCCGCATTTTCCACTCTGATGGCGATATTCTTGTCCATATCCTTTACAAAAAACTTAAATCTGATATGAAGGTCTGCCATGGGCCTGAATCTGTCCTTAAGGGCATCCATATATCTCTGCAGATCCCCTGATGCGGTTTCTGTCTTCATCCTGCCCTTAAACATGCTGGCCAGCTCTTTAATATCAGCTTTCTGCTGAGTGACAAATTTTTCGTTTGAGATATACTCAGAGAGCTGTTCTGTCTCCTGCTGTGTTAAAAATCCGGTCTTGGTCTTATTAATCTTCTGACTGATTACCCTGTTGCTGACAGGGAGTGTCGTCCACTTCTGGGAAACAGCTCTGTAAATATTCTCGGCACACTTCTCGATCAGCTCGTCATATCCGCTGTTGTTTTCAAGGGCTGCCACGTCAGGAATATATCCCGTGATACCCTCGGCTGCCGCACCGCCAAGTGTTGCCCATGCTTTGATCAGGTCAAGCTGGGCTTCCTTTTCACCGTATGTCGTAGACATGATGACCGGTGCCATATACGTATTCTGTATTTTATCCTTGTCTCCATACAACCAGCACGCATCAAGGAACGAGTATATATACCCGCCTGCACCGTGCCACTCCACTGTTGATGCCAGCACGATGGCATCTGCCTCCTTTATGGTCTGGGGCAATGTGGCAATGATATTTTTCTGATCATAGAGATCAAATCTCTCCACCGTCACATTCAGCTCTTCAAATACGGTTGTCATCTTTTTAAGGACATACAGCGTAGGGTCACCTATGACTCCCCTGCCGCCGTAGTATATGTTGATCTTCATTATTGCGAACCTCCGTCCGTAAAAAAGTATATCATATACAAATCACTTTTTGTTAACGCTCTTGTATATTTCGAGGAGCATTTTGTAATTGGCTTCCTCGGAATAATGATCCCTGTATTCTTTATATGCAAGGGTTGAGAGAACCTTTCTGCTCTCGCCGGATAATCCCTCGGCCTTTCTGACCGTATCCGCAAGGGCCTTTGGCGAATCGTATTTATACTTAAATCCTGTCCTGCCTTCCTTAACAAGCGAACCGCCGTTTCCAAAATCTCCTGCAATCACCGGGACGCCAAGGCTGTATGCTTCTATTATGGTCATGCCAAAGCCTTCATAGCATACTGACGGAAAGATAAGGGCCCTCGCATGGCTGCATATTTCCATTAACCCGGCATGGTCGGTATGGCCTTTGAAAAATACATTTTTTAGATTATTCTTTTCTGCATATTTCCTGCATCTTTCATCCATATCACCGCTTCCGAACAGATACAGGTCCGGCCCTTCGTCTCCAAGATTCTGCCATGCTTTTAAGAGCAGGTCTGTTCCTTTTATCTTTTCAAGACGTCCTACATATACATAATACGGTTTTTCATTTTGATATCCGGTATTATCGACTGATATACTTTCAGTAAAGTGAGGTTTTATAAATACTTTATCCTCATCCACACCCTTTAACTTAAGGAGTTTTTCTTTATTAAACGGTGTGAGGCATATATAATTAAGCTTTTTATATGTACCAAGGGCTCTGTGTATCATGAGTGTAAAAGCACTGGCAAACGACTGAAGTCTGCTGTTTCTGTAGCATTTATGCTTTACGGAGCACATAAGGCCCTTGCTGACACATTCCTCACATACGTGACCGTTTCTGAAAAATGATGCACCCGGACAGAGGAGTCTGAAATTATGAACTGTCTGAACCACAGGAACTCCCGCCAGAAATCCGGCATAATAAACTGCCGGAGAGATCAGCGCCAACGTGTTGTGAACATGGATCACATCAGGTTTTTCCTTAACCAGAATACGCCTTACATCAAAAAATGTCCGCATGTTAAATACGGAACAAAACGGAAGCAGGAGTTTCTTAATCCTGCTCATATTATCAAGTTCTTTGTTGTCTCTTGTATAGAGAATGACTCTGTGCCCATGGCTTTCAAGCATCCTCTTTTCATTTCTGACAACAGTATCCTCCCCGCCGGGGAGTTTATAATAATTGTGAACGATAAGTATCTTCATATTTTTTAAGATAAAAGCATTCTGTCGTTATCAAGAGCCTTGCCTGCCGCTGTCTTAAACTTGGCAAGCAGATCCTCGATCACGAGTCCTTCTCTCTCTTTACCTGATACGTCATAAATAATCTTTCCATGATCCATCATGATGGTCCTGTTACCAAGATCCAGAGCAGACTGCATATTGTGAGTGATCATCAGGCATGTCAGTTTATGTTCATCTACAAGCTTACTTGTAAGATTGAGTACCTTTTCTGCAGTACCGGGATCAAGGGCTGCCGTATGCTCGTCAAG
>DFKO01000024.1 GCA_002373855.1 Lachnospiraceae bacterium UBA3643 | reverse complement strand
GGCTCTGTAATTCTCTCAAGGATAGCAAGATCACGATACTTCTGCTCATCCTTCTCGATCACAGGTCTTAATGAATTAAGAACCTCGGTTACTGCCTGAATGAATTCGGGCTGGTCTGCATCTCTTTTGCTTACTTTCTCAAGTACCTCATCTACATATGACATTACTCTGTCCTCCTTAAAATGATGAATAAAATGGGTTTTAAACAAAAAGACGTCGAAACAAAATGTACCTCGAAGGGTACATCCATTCAGACGCCTTTGCCTTGAATAAGAATATAATATATCTCAATTTAAAAATCAACAACAAATTTATTGGAATATCATTTTTCTTGAAAAAAAGATACTTTTATTCTACTCTATATAATATGGAAACAACAATTACATCAAAAGCAAAAAATAATTTCATAGAACTGCTCAGATTTATATTCTGCTTTATTATAGTAATCCACCATTCCCAGAACATGCTCCCGGCGGGCAGTCCGACTTTTTTTACAAGCGGTGCCCTCAGCGTTGAATTTTTCTATATAATAATGGGATATTTTGCCATAAAACATGTGGAAGAGCATCGTGATACCGTAAGGGGTATGGCAGACGCCACCGGGTATACTGTAAAGAAACTGCTGCGACTCATTCCGTATACGACGATTGCCATTGTGGCAGCATACTTGTGGGAATTCTTTATCAGAAGTTATCTCCCCCTTGTTGACAGACTGATGAGCTTTCAGAATATGCCTTCAGAGCTGCTTATGATGCCGATGACCGGCCAGATTGAGATATCTTTAAATGCTTACAGATGTACACAGCTCTGGTTTTTATCCTGTATGCTGATTGCACTGCCAATTGTCATGTACCTCTCGGTTAAGTGCAATGATGTTTTTAAAGGATACCTTGTATGGTTTCTGCCTTTTATGCTTCTTGGCTATATGGGATTTAAATGGACAAGCATTTTTGCGTGGGGTGCCCACGGAGCAATCCTTTACGGCGGGACTGTCCGCGCCATTGCGGACTTGCTGCTTGGCGGCGCAGCCTATTATGCTGTAGGATCCATTTCAAAAAAGTTTAACCCCGGCTCATTACTAAAAATTATATTTACCCTCTGTGAGATAATCCTTTTGGCTTTTGTCATATTCTCATGTCACAGAAGAGAGCTCACTGTATACGATCAGATATTTGTCACCATGATTATATGGGCCATGCTCGTGATCACATTAAGCGGAATATCATATTCCGGCAATCTGTTTTCCGGACTGTTATCGCCGGTATGGTCATTCCTCGGAAAGATCAGTATGCCGGTATTTTGCCTGCACTGGACGGTATTTAAATATCTGGAAAATGAATCATTTGACGGCCTTGGCTACTGGACTAAAGTAGGGATCAATATTGCGGTATGCATCCTTATCTATCTGATTGTAAACGGTATAAGCAAGCTGATAAAAAATAAAAAATCCGCATAAAAACAATCTTGTATATCAGATTATCTGTCGAATTCCGCATCGACAGTATCACCGTTACTGTCCTCAAATATGAAGTCAAGACTTGCAGATCCGCCATCCTGAATAACAGATATTATCGTCTTACCTGTTGAAAGTTTTATCTCATTTCCATAATCATCAAAGAATCTGGTCGGTGTCTCATTGCCGGTCTTCTGCCAGGTAATGTGAATTGCCTGACCGTTTGTGATAAACCATCCGTCTTCTGTAGTCTTGTGAACTTCAAAGGCTCTGTAATCGTGATCATCTCTTGAACATCCGATTGCTCTCTGAAGGATTATATTTGAAAATGCGAGCTGAACCGGATTGTCCTCATCAGCATTATCCATATGAGGCTTGCCATAAATAAATCTGTAATAGAGACCGTCATCGGGATTGTACTCATACCTCGTCTTTGTGACAGGGTAGCAGTTCTTTAAATCCACCGCATATACCTCAAGGACATCTCCCGTATCGTAACTGTCGGATAATATGGTCTGTCCGCCGTAAGGTGCGAAAGAGAAATGCTTTTCTACATACTGGTCTCTGTGAGTCTTTTCATATCCGTATGAGCTGATATATTTATTTACAAGATCAGCTGTGTAATATTCATTGTGCGGTGCACTCCTGCTGCTCTCTCTGTAACCCAAACCGTTAATATTGTTTGTAAGGGGATCAGCCAGCCATGATGATACATAGACGGCAGGACCTCCGTCATGAAGGAGGATTGCATCCCACTCCCAGCTCCAGAAGATGAAATAATCTCTGGTGCTTCGGATATTACCGATTTTTTCCATAGACTCCCAGTCCTCAATGATGTTCATCGTCCTGGTGATTGAACCCTCTACGAGACACTCATAGACAACGCCTGCCTTTGAGTTGCCGTAATCCGGCTGGGCGCATTCATCCATTGGGATCATGACTGCGATAGGTCTTGTATTGGCCACTTCCTCTGTAACAAGTTCATTTGTAAGTGAGCTTCTCACATATCCTTCCGGAAGCTCCTCATAGTACTCGTCCTCCGCAGCCTCCTCATCATCTGTATTTACGGGACTGCCGTCCAGGTTGATCACTTCTCCGTTTTCATTGACAGTTGTATTACCGGAAATGCTGCTATCATTATTTCCGCATGCTACTATGGTAGAAAAAGTAATCGCACCGAGCAGCAGTGAAATACCTGTCTTTTTTAATACTTCCATAAAACTTTTTTTCATAAATAAAATCCTCTGTATTTAAACGCACAAAAATAACGAGGTGCAAACCTCGTTTCGATTATATCATATTATTTTAAAAAAACAAAATCGACATGCGTTACCGTAACAGTTAACTACTCCCAGGCACCCTCGCGTCACATGCGTATTCCTCCTTAGTGCTGCTACGTTCCCGTCCTGACACGGTTCGGTGGCACACATTGCGCAAGACCCGGGGATAAACGTCACTTATTACGGGCAGCCATGCCGACTATAAGAGTATATAGGTTTTACGGAAATATATCAAGTGCCTTGATTATTATCTTCCGGGAAAGGTAGTGTTCTTACCCTCTTCATCCTTGTATTTCTCAAGGAGCTTGTCTATCTCGCTGTCGTTTCTGATGACATCGATCTCTCCAAGCTTGTGCTTGAGTCCCTTATCTTCAAGGAATCTGTATGCAATCATAAAGCTAATATCATCAAAAGATGTTAAAAACTTGCTGTTTACCTTTTCTATCTTGTCAGCAATCGTACCGTTTATACTGTCGGCATATTCAAATACTTCCTGAAAAGCATACATTGCAATACTCTCCTGGGCTCTGATATCTGATGTAACCTGCTGTACATGAAAAACATAGAGATATACTCTGAGCCAGTTGGTCGATCCGTTAAACCACTGATATACACTGTCGTACTGATGGTTCATCGCCTCAAGTTCTGACAGCCATATCTCTGACATATATGATGAATTGATTATACTCGTTATCTGCTCGTCGGTGAGATCCAGTTTGTATTTTACATTAAACGCCTCACATATCTTTCTGCGCAGATTTGCTTTCTTAGGTAGAGTTGTGCCTGTTGTATTTTCCTTGGTGGTTTTCTCTACTTTATAATTTGCGTATGTATCCCTGTTTTTATTCAGGTTATCCCACATCTCCGCATTCCAGCCATAGAGCTCCTCGTTTTTCTTTTCCTTCTCTTTCATTGATTTCGTGTATTTAAAATAATATACGAGTCCGATGAGTCCGAGGGCACCAAAAGGTGTGAAAATAAGACCTCCAAGGATACTGATACCAAGCAGCACCCCCACAAGCTTAAAAAGCGTACTCTTAAGATTATCAAGTTTTACATTTTTAATTATTAAAAATAATACAATAATGGGTATTATTGCACTCATTCGTGTCTCCCCTGATTTTGTGCTCTTATGATTATATCATAATTTCTCGGCGTTCGTCATCCATGACTCACTATTCCCTCGAAATTACGACATAACATCCATGTTATATCATAATCGGCTTCATTTTTGATTATTCTCTTTTTCTTCCCGCATATGCATAAAGAAATCAGTGAGTATGCTGCTGCATTTTTTTGCAAGGACTCCCTTTGTCACCATCACCTGATGATTAAAATCCCTGTTCTGAAGAATATTAAGGAGTGTGCCTCCGCAACCGGACTTTGGACTTTCACAGCCTATGACAACGCGCTTTACTCTCGCCTGCACAATGGCTCCGGCACACATCTGACACGGTTCAAGAGTTACATACATCGTGCAGTCCTCAAGGCGCCAGTCATTTAATTTCTTTGATGCTTTTTTTATCGCCGTGATCTCGGCATGAGACAGTGTGCACCTGTCTTTCTTGCGCCTGTTATATCCTTTGCCGATTATCTCTCCGTCCTTAACGATAACGCATCCTATGGGAACCTCACCGTTTTTTGCGGCCTTTTTCGCAAGCTTTAATGCTTTCTTCATATAAAGTCTGTCTTCCTTATTCGGAGCATCATCCGGTATCTCCGCAGCAGGCTGATCGTCACATATCAGAGTAAAGTCCTTAAACTGAATCTTGCTGCTGCCGTGATATGTCATGTAAAGATCCCTTACTCCGTCTTTTATCTTTACATCACCGGTGTATTCATTCCATATCTTTCCGTCATCTCCGGAAAATCTCTTTAATATAATCACACCGCACGGCTTGTCGCTCTCATCCATGGATGTCCGGATTTCAATGTATCCGTCCCCGGCTTTTTCAGACCCGGTCTCTTCTTTATCTCCTGAGTTTCCTCTGTATATCTCGTTTTCAGGCATAGGGCCCTTAAAGACAATTTTATTTTTGTCACTCTCAAATCTCGCTTTAACCGTTATACTACGAAGTCCTCTGCACGAAAAACTCCTGTATCCGATAAGGGTACCGTCCTCTATCCCTGCGATAAACTGCTCTGTGCTATAGTGCATGACAGCCGGAAATTCCGTCTCAAAGATGCGGTTGCTCCCGTGAGGCATATTTCCGTTAGTCAAAACGCAGGCAATGGGAGCAGGGTAAGTCCCCTCACCGGCAAGGCTGCCTTTATTCAGTCCACAGCTGGTTATCCTCGCCTGTCTGAAGAAACCGTCCTTATCCATATAGATTTTCTCTGCGCAGACCTGTCTTGAATAATCAGAGCGATGGGTCAGTCTGTGATAAAAAACATAGTACTGATTTCCGATAAGTATCACACTGCCATGAGTGGTACCTGTCATGTTGAGCCTGTCTTTTTCATCACGGCCGTCTATGCCGATATCTCCGTTTGATACAAGTGTACCCGCAAACTCAAAATCCCTGTCCGGCTTGTCACTAATCGCATAACAGAGCTCATGATTTCTAAGTGATGAATATATGAAATAATATTTATCATTAAACTTTCGAAGAGATGCCGCCTCAAAGAAAGGATGTTCCTCAAACGGGGTTCCCTTTACCTTATACGGGATAATATGCTTTGGCTCATCCGCAACCGTAAGCATATCATCACATAAAGTCACTGTAGCCGGGCCCATTATTGAATCTTCATAGCTCTCTATCTCTTCTTTTGATCTGCCAAACATCGTCATCATGGACTGCATATATGACTCGTTATCCTTAAAATCAGGCTGCTCCTCGAAATCATATTGTGTTCCGTAGCAGAGCCTGATCACACCATCGTCATTTAATACAGCAGGATCAAAACAGATATATTTCATCATCGGTGTGCCATCTTTATTTCTGACATAACCGAGATATTTATATTCACCCGCAGGCTCATCGCATACAGCCACCTTGATGGTACCCTGATATCCGCCTTCACCGTAATCTCCCGATGTGCAGTAATAGAGATAATATCTGCCATCATTACCTTTTACCACATCAGGGGCGTACATATAAGGCTGAGTCGCAAACTCGGGATCCTGTTCCCTTCTGTATATGATGCCTTCATATCTCCAGTCAGTCAGGTCATCAACAGGTGCAGAATATGACACATAATCAAGCATGCAGAAAGTATATCCACCCTCCTTATCATGAGAACCATATATATAAACTCTGTCTCCGAAAATATGAGGCTCGGCATCGGGAATATATTCATTTAAAGGCAGAATCGGGTTGAAAATCTGTTTTTCTTTTGTCATATCAGAATCCTTTTCTAATAAAATGAGTTATAATTATTTTATGGTTATTAACGGTTTTCAAAAAACAACTTTACTTGACTATCCGGGACACGTAGCTGCAACAGTATTTACCGGTGGCTGCAATATGCGATGCCCTTTTTGTCACAATGCATCTCTGGTCCTGAATCCGGAAAATACAATCTCCGAGAAAGAGACTCTCCTGTATATCATCAGACGCCGTCACATATATGACGGAATATGTATTACAGGCGGCGAACCAACCCTGAATAAAGACCTGCCGGAATTTATCATGCAGATAAAAAATGCCGGTCTGAAGGTAAAGCTCGACACAAACGGTCTGATGCCCGGAGCACTGATCACCCTAATCGACGGACACCTCATCGACTATATTGCGATGGATATCAAGTCATCCATAGAAAACTACGGAACAGCCTGCGGTATATGGGATGTGAATACCGACAACATTCTTAAATCCATCGACATAATCAGAAACAGTAACCTGCCGTATGAATTCCGCACCACACTGGTAAAGGGCATTCACACATATGAGGATATGGAGGATATCGCCGAGACAATCAAAGGTGCAAAAGCATATTTCCTCCAATCGTATAAAGACAGCGGAGATATCATTATCTCAAAACAAAATGATGATAATCTGACTCTGTCATCATTTAGCGAAGATGAGCTTGGAAGATTCCTCGCTATCGCCAAAAGCAAAATACCTTCAGCAAGTCTCCGGGGAATATCATAAGATTTCTCCCGATTTTCTTTTTCTGTATTCCATGTATTTCGTAACCATAAGCGCTACTTTCAGTGTCATGGCATCATCAAATTTTCTGATATCAAGTCCGACTTTTTTCTCTATGACATCAAGCCTGTGTACGAGAGTACTGCGCTTGATATCAAGATCCCGGACTACTCCTGCAATACTTAAGCTGTTATCAAAAAATGAATTAATAATCTTTATCTCGGATTCTGTCAGAACCTCGGCACTGCTTTCACCAAATACTTCCTCGGTAAAAAGAGTACAGAGGCTCATCGGCAGCTGATATATTATACGGCCAAGCCCGAGTGACTGATAGGAAACAATCTGCATTTCCTCAAAGAATATATCGCCTATCTCCATGGCCATATCAGCCTCGAGATAACTCTCCCTGATGTCGGATAATCCCGTCCTTGTTTTTCCGTACGATACTCTGGCTGTGACCATGAGCTCGGTATTTATCATACTCAGGATTTCGCCGGCTATATCCGACGGATCATCATTCTTTATGGCCTTTATGAGCACAATTGTATTCTCATTATCCGTAAACAGGTAATCATCCTTGGAATCGGAATACATATTTCGTATCATCTCTCCGGCAGATAAAAGGACATCTCCATCAGTCTTTATGCAGTATACACACCTCTGCAATCCTGCGGGAACCTTTAATCTCCCGGCTTCCCTCTCAATATCCCCGGGCAGCATTCTGTCAAAAATAATGCCCCGATAGAGATCGTCGAGATCTGACGCATCATCTCCCATACCAAGAAGACATGCCAATTCACTGAGGGCGATACGGCCAAACATATATCCGTCCCCACCGTATCCATTTACAACAAGTATCATGTTATCGGCTTTTTCACTCTTTACGCGAAAAAAATAAAAGCCCTCCAGAGTCTGACTGTCCGCTCCGGATGATATAAATCCGCCGATCGTTTCCTGTTTTACGGGCTGACTTTTAAACGTTCCGTAAAGGAGTGTTCCATCCTGGCCGTAAAGAGCATAATCTGCCTTCGTAATGCGTTTAAGATCTTCAAATATATTTTTAATAACCTTTACCGAGTACATAAAAATATTATAACAAATCTTTATTAAAATAAAATTAGAAAG
>DFKO01000181.1 GCA_002373855.1 Lachnospiraceae bacterium UBA3643 | reverse complement strand
CGGAGGTGACGAGATAGTTGTCTAGGAATTTTGTTAAGGGCGGCTATGTAGTTGTCAATACAGAGAAAAACGTCAAAATCGACAATAATGCGATCATCAAAAAAAAACTTGATGAGCTAAGGGCCAGGCAGGCAGCCAAAGAGGAGATGGCCGAGACTGATACGGAAGGATTTTCCGAAGGACTCGATCCCATTGAGGTCCAGCGTCTTGTGGCAGATAATGACAGCGATGAAGAGAACGAAGGCTTTACGGAAGGTCTCGTCTCATCAGGCATCGTAAAGTCTCCTGAGCGTCAGAAGATATCAGACGCCGAGAATGAAGCGGCCGCGATAATCGAAAAGGCTACCATGGAAGCTGATGAGATAAGGGAAAATGCCAGGACTGACGGATACGAAGCCGGCAAAAAGGAAGGCTACGAGGCCGGTCACTTTGAGGGCAAGGCATCGGCTGAGCGTGAGATAGAAGAGAAAAAGACAGCGCTTGCAAATGATTTTGACGCCAGAAAGAGGGATCTCGAGATGGAGTATAAATCAAAGAGCGACATGCTCGAGAGCGCCATAGTCGACAAGCTTACCGGGATTTATGAGCAGGTGCTCGGTATCAGCATAGAGGGGAAGAGGGATACAATCATATATCTTCTTAAGAAATCCCTGGGCGAGATAGACCCGGGCAGATCACTTATCATCCATGTCTCCGGCGATGATTTCCCCACAGTATATGAGAAAAAAGATGAGCTTTGCAAGGCGGCAGGTATATCATCAGAAAACCTTGAGATAATCGAGGATCATACCTTATCGGTAAACGGATGTCTCATAGAGACGGAGACAGGTATTTTTGATATAGGCCTTGATACCCAGCTTAATCTGTTAAAGAAACAATTAAGACTCTTAAGCCTTCAGGCATAAAATATGGAATTAAACTTGGATAAATACAACAGAGCTCTTGACCGTAATTATTACAGGCGCCTCGGCCGCATCAGCAACGTGGTGGGCCTGACCCTTGAATCCCAGGGACCCGAGGCCAAGATGGGAGAGCTCTGCACTATTCATACAGATAACGGCAAATCATCCATTATGGCGGAGGTCGTAGGATTTAAGGACGGCAAGACTCTGCTCATGCCCTATGAAAACATTGAGGGCATAGGACTAGGTTGCCTCGTTGAAAATGAGGAGCATCCCCTGACGGTTAAGGTCGGAGACTTCCTCCTTGGCCAGGTCCTCGACGGACTGGGCCGTCCCATCAGTAAGTTTACGTATAAGGATTATCAGGAATATCCCCTTGACGCCCCGTCTCCCGAGGCAATGGAGAGGACGATCATATCAGAGGTCCTGCCCCTTGGCGTAAAGGCCGTGGACGGACTCATCACCATAGGCAAGGGCCAGCGTATAGGTATCTTTGCCGGATCGGGAGTAGGTAAATCCACTCTGATGGGTATGTTTGCGAGAAATACCAAGGCAGATATAAATGTCATCGCCCTTATCGGAGAGCGAGGCAGGGAGGTCAGGGAATTTATAGAGCGTGACCTTGGCAAAGAGGGTATGAAGCGGTCGGTAGTCGTCGTGGCTACATCTGATAAGCCTGCCCTTGAGCGTAAAAAAGCTGCCCAGACAGCTACAGCCATCGCGGAATATTTCAGGAGCAAGGGCAAGGATGTACTCCTCATGATGGACAACCTGACGCGTTTTTCCATGGCTCAGCGTGAGATAGGTCTTGCCATAGGTGAGCCCCCAGTTACGAGGGGATACCCGCCGTCAGTTTACTCGGAGATGCCAAAGCTCCTTGAGCGGGCCGGCCTTGATGACAAGGGCTCTATCACGGGACTCTATGCGGTCCTCGTAGACGGTGATGACTTTAATGAGCCCATAACCGATACGGCCAGGAGTATCCTGGACGGTCATATCATGTTAAAC
The DNA here is from genome assembly GCA_002373855.1 of Lachnospiraceae bacterium UBA3643. Classification (GTDB taxonomy): domain Bacteria; phylum Bacillota; class Clostridia; order Lachnospirales; family Lachnospiraceae; genus NK4A136. The sequence goes on along the minus strand of DFKO01000181.1, from coordinate 1,515 downwards.
AGATCACTGGCCCATAAAAATCATTATCCCGCCATAGATGTGCTCCAGTCCATATCAAGATGCATGAGCATGGTTGCTACAAAGCAGCATAAGGAGGCAGCCGGCAAGCTTAAAAATGTACTGGCCACATATCAAGAAGCAGAGGACCTTATCAATATCGGCGCCTATAAAAAGGGTTCTAATAAAAATATTGATTATGCGATCACAAAGATCGATGCGGTAAATGATTTCCTCATGCAGGATGTTGATACCAAGTTTGATTTTGAAGAAACCCTTGAACTCATGAACGGATTATTCTGATAGACATTAATAGCTATGGCCAGATTCAGATACAGGATGCAAAATATCCTGAATATAAAATTAAAGCTTGAGGATCAGGAAAAGCAGAATTTTGCAATGGCAAGAAACAGGCTGACTGAGGAAGAGGAGATACTTAAAGGCTATCAGGAAAAAAGAGACTACATAGCCAGAGAGGGAGTCCGCATGAGGACGGAAAAGATCGACCTCTTAAAGATCAAGGAAAATACTGCCCTGGCGTCATATTACGACGATCAGATAAGGAGCCAGAAGGTAAAGGTGGCCACTGCCCAGAAGAATCTCGAGACAGCGAGGATACGTATGCAGAATGCCATCACGGAGAGAAAGATTCATGAAAAGCTGCGGGAAAACGCCTTTGAAAAATTCGTAAAGGAAGAGGCGATGAACGAGGCAAAAGAGATAGATGAGCTGACGAGCTACAAATACGGCCTTAAACAAAAACAATCAGAGGTATAAATAAATGGCTGAAGAACTTGATATAAAAGCCGAAAAAAAGAAAATAGCCGAGGCCAAGAAAAAGCTTAAGAGCGATCAGAAAGCCCAGCAAAAGGAAGTAAAGCAGAGAGCCAGAGAGATAGCCGAGCAGGAGGCGGACCTTGACGATTCCGCTCCGGGAGGCGGATTCTCCATGCTGGTGGTGACCCTGTTTATCATAGCTATCTGGGTAGCCATACTGGTGATCATCATTAAGCTTGATATAGGTCATATAGGATCAAATGTCCTGGCACCCATTATCGGTGATGTCCCCATATTAAAGGAGATACTGCCAAAGGATGCCACTACAGAGACAGACGACCTGGAAGCTTATTACGGATACAAATCCCTGGAGGATGCGGTTAATCAGATAAAGGCACTGGAGCTTGAGCTTGCAAGTGCCCAGTCTGCCAATGCCACAAACCTCGGCCAGATAGAGACATTAAAGGCAGAGGTTGCCCGCCTCTCCGAGTTTGAAAACCAGATGGTGGAGTTTCAGCGTATAAAGAATGAATTTTACGAGGAAGTCATCTACGCAGAGAACGGCCCGGGACCTGAAGAATATAAAAAATATTTTGAGTCCATCGATCCGACGACTGCCGAGTATCTCTACCAGCAGGTAGTGACCAAGGAATCCACCGACGGACTCTACGAGTCATATGCCAAGGCATATTCATCCATGGATGCCAAGTCGGCGGCAGCCATCTTTGATACGATGACCGG
>DFKO01000042.1 GCA_002373855.1 Lachnospiraceae bacterium UBA3643 | reverse complement strand
AATCTGGATTGCATTTGCTGAGGCATCGGGCATACCGGAATTAAAGAGAACGACAAGAGACGAGCCTGATTATGACAAGCTCATGAACTGGAGAATCGGCATATTAAAGGAGCATGGTCTCGGACTTAAAGAGATTCAGGCTACAATTGAAAAGATAGATCCCATGCCGGGAGCAAAGGAGTTTCTTGATGAACTCAGAAGTCTCACCCAGGTGATCATCATAAGTGATACATTTTCACAGTTTGCAACACCTCTTATGAAAAAACTGGGATGGCCTACTATTTTCTGCAACAGTCTGGAGGTTGCTCCTGACGGAGAGATCATAGGCTTTAAGATGAGATGTGAGAAATCAAAACTTACGACGGTTAAGGCACTTCAGTCAATCGGTTATGATACAATTGCAAGCGGTGACAGCTTCAATGACCTCGGTATGATAGAAGCCAGCAAGGCAGGCTTTTTATTCAGAAGTACAGAGGCTATCAAGAAGGATTATCCCCAGTACCCGGCTTTTGAGTCATATGACGAGTTGCTTGATGCCATTAAAAAACACCTTGACTGAGGATACGGCAACGTTTCCTGATTTATAAATATGATTAAAATTGCAAAAATATTCAGTGATCATATGGTCATGCAGGCCGGTAAGGAAATATCAGTATTCGGCAGATGCGACAAAGAAAAAATATCCGTTTCATTAAAAGATGAAAACGGAAACTTTGTTGCGTCTGTCGAATCTTTTGTTTTGTCAGATACATTTATGGCACATCTGCCGGCTTTTTCCTATGGCGGACCGTATGTATTAACACTTGATGACGGGGAAGAGACAGTCTCATTTAAGGATGTATATATAGGCGAGGTATGGCTTGCCGGAGGCCAGTCCAATATGGAACTTGAACTTCAAAACTCATATGATGGCAGGAATATAACGGCAATGGCCGGAAGTGACAGTATCGATAAAAATATCAGGTTTTATTACACACCAAAGGTTGCCTATATAGGTGAAGAACTCTTTAAGGAAGAGGAAAAGAGCTCATGGGAGTTATGCCTGCCGGAAACCGCGGGGCGCTGGTCGGCTGTAGGATTTTATTTTGCGAGGGAACTTGCAAAGAGGCTTGACTGCAAGGTCGGAATCGTCGGATGCAACTGGGGCGGTACATCCGCGTCATGCTGGATCAGCAGAGAGTATCTCCTTGCTGATGAAAAATTAAAAGGATATATAAGCAGGTACGATGATGCAGTACGGGGACTATCAGAAGAAGATTACCTTAAGGAATATGAAGATTATCTTGTGTATCAGGCTGAGTTTGACAAAAAGGTCGGCCATTATTATTTAACCGCTGAAAATCCTAACTGGGATGAGGCTATATCATTATTTGGCGAAAGTAAATACCCAGGGCCCATGGGACCAAGGAATTTTACAAGACCTGCAGGACTCTATGAGAGTATGTTAAAGCGGGTGATGCCGTATACATTAAAAGGTTTTATATATTATCAGGGCGAGGAGGATGATAACAGACCGTACCTCTACGGCAGACTCCTTACATGCCTTATAAAACAGTGGAGAGATGACTGGGGCCGGGATGATATCCCGTTTATTAATACGATGCTGCCGGTATTTCTTGATGAAGGAGAGAAAGAGACCAATAACAGTCCCTGGGGTAACTGGCCGTTTATAAGGGAGGCCCAGCTGAATCTGACAAAAAGTGTCAAAAATTATTATGTCGCTGTACCGCTTGAAACGGGGGAGTATCACAATATCCATCCACTTGATAAAAAGACAGTGGGATACAGACTCTCGCTCCAGGCATTAAAGAATGTATACGGGTATGATACAGAGGCTGACGGACCTTCATTTGGATCATGTGATATTAAGGATGGTTTGGTCAGGATATCGCTTGAAAATGCTGTGGGCGGTCTCTTAATACATAATGACAGTGATGAAAGTATAGAATGCGATTTTGAGATAGCAGGCGATGACGGTATATATATACCTGCATCTGATGTTAACATAAATGATTTTGAGGAAAACGGTATTACATATAATATAACTGTTTCTTCAGACAGGATAAAAGATCCGAAATATGTGAGATATTTCTGGAAAAATTACGGAACGGTGAAGCTTTATAACAGGGAGGGGATTCCCTTGGCTCCATTCAGAACCGATAAAAATGACGGTTCCAAAGCAAACTGGAGCAGACAGGGAAGAATTTGTGAGGATTAAGCATGAGTACAATATCAGGCAAGACAGAATATGAATATAAAAACTGTCCAATACCGGGAGGCGGATATGTCACAGGCTTTTTGTATCATCCGGTGTATAAGGGGATACTCTATGCCAGAACAGATATAGGCGGCGTATACAGATATGATTATGAGAAATCTTCGTGGATAAGTCTGGTTGAGCATGTTAAGACGACTATGATCGATGAGACGTTTCCCATAGCTATTGCAGTAGACAGAAATAATCCGGATGTTCTGTTTATCGCATGCGGTACAGACAGGGTTCCCGAAGGACGGCTCTGCATATCTCATGACAGAGGAGAGACATTTACTTATGAAAAGATACCTGTACCGGTCCATGGCAACTTGGCAGGCAGAGGCACCGGCCTTAGACTGATCGTTGATCCGTCTGACGGCAGGGTATTATATTTTGCATCCCAGAAAAATGGATTACTGAGATCATCAGACCTTGGAAAGAGCTGGGAGAAGATGCCTGTTCCCGAAGATTATATGACTTTTGTTTATGTCAGCGATGATGGTAATACGATTATTGCCGGTACAGCCGGGATGACATCAAAAGAAGATGAGTATACAAGAGGCCACAGTCTGTACGCATCATACGACAGAGGCGTATCATTTGAGCCTATGCCTGAGCCAAGGGGACGGCAGGTAGGCAGATCCAAAATAGGAGGTCTGGTCGCTTCCAGATATGCCGTTGCTGACAAATACTTTTTTGTCACGATGAATATGACAGGCTTTTATAATTATGTAACTGACCTTGGATACAGCTGTGATTCGGGTAACGTAATAGACGGTCATCTGGTGAGATATGAATTAAAGGATGGCCGGTATGTATGTTTTGAAGATGTGACGCCCCCTGAAGAAGACAGCGCATATGATGAAGATGATGTAGGAATAAAGTATCTGAAATTTGGAATGGGCGGAGTATCGACATCAGAGCAGATCCCCGGGCTCATGGTTTGCACCTCACTCTCTAAAGACTGTGTGGACAATGACTGTGTATACAGATCATATGATTACGGTCAGACATGGGAAAAGGTACTGGAGGGACTTGATACAGGGCATATAATTTTTAATTCGAAATATATGAGTCCGGAGTATAACGGTGGCAGGAGCCTGATACACTGGCTGTCTGATATAAAGATGAACCCTTTTGATAAAAATGAGTGCTTCTTTAACACAGGTACGGGAGTATTTAAGAGCAGCAACTTTACGGATGATACGGTGACCTTTACCGATAATAATAAGGGCATAGAGGAGACTGTTCACTTAAATGTATATGCTCCTATTGACGGTGAAGTAAAGCTGGTAGATATACTCGGAGACCTTGGTGGGTTTGCATTCAGGGATCTTGATACACCGTGTGACAATTCATTTGCAGACAATGATGGCAACAGATATATCACATGCATCAATGCAGATCTCTCCGATAAGGATCCGAATCTTGGCATAGTGGCTGCGAGAGGCAACTGGAGAGGACTTACGAAGGGAGGTCTCATCGTTACAAGAGATAATTTTATATCTTTTGAGAGAATACCTATGTGCTATGGCATAAATGATGAGATTGATATGCGTATGCATAATATAGAGCTTCCCAATGTTAATCCGGGATGGGTAGCGATGTCACCTACAGGGCGTAATATTGTATGGTCCCTTGCGGATAATATAACACTGCCTATGGAGACTGTAATATTCAGTTCCAATTACGGCAGGAGATTTGATAAGGTCAGGATATATGATCTGGACAAGCATCTTTCAAGAGGCGGCCTGTTTAAAGTATTTGCCGACAGAAAACGTGAGAGCGTATTTTATGGTTTTGATGACAGGGCAGGATTTTACGTGAGCACGGACTGCGGTGCCACATTTTATGAGAGGGAAGTGTCCGGATATATCCCTTCCGTTAATTTCGGTATAATCGATACAAAGAACAAGACTGAGATACGACCCGAATCAGGCAAGAGCGGAGTCTTCTATATATCAATGGGAGAGAACGGTCTATGCAAACTGATATATGATTTTGATACAGAGCGGTTTAATGTACGGATGCTTACCGGTAAAGGCGATAAAGTATACAGGATGGGACTCGGCCTTTTAAGAGAAGGCGGAGATTATATGAGTGAGCCCAAAGCCATATACATCTGCGGCGAGATAGAGGGTACATACGGATTTTTCAGATCTTTTGATGACGGCAGGTCTTTTGAACTGATCAGTAATGAGCGTCAGCACTTTGGAGAGATCAATTCCATTGATGGTGACAAAAGAGTTTTTGGCAGATTCTTTATAGCGACAGGTACCAGAGGAGTTAAGTACGGTGAGATAAAGAAATAATAAATATATTTATTGGAGGTTACTGATGCATATTGTTATATGTAAAGATGAAAACAGGCTTAAGATAATAGACGGCAAGAAACAACTCTGGCTGGAGCCGTGGGGACCGGACTCTTTCAGAGTCAGAATGAGCCCGTCACACATTATGGATGGCAACGACTGGGCCCTTACGGAAGAAATGCCTTTTGCAGCCATCGATGTGGAAGAGGTTACTGTTGATACAACAGATCCCTGGTATAAAGGAGAGGAGTGGGCAAAATATCACAGCGAGGGCAAAAAGTATATTGTCACAAACGGTAATATTAAGGCAGTCATAAATACAGAAGGCTGGATAAGCTATTATGATAAACAGGACAATCTGCTGACATGTGAATACTGGAGAAACAGAAACCGTATAAACAGGTATGCAGTACCGCTTAGGGTAGACGCAAGGGAGCTTAAGCCTTATCCCGGCACCGAGGATTATGAACTCTATGCAAGATTTGAAGCTTTTCCGGATGAAAAGATATTCGGTATGGGACAGTACCAGGACGGTTTGCTTAATAAAAAGGGCGCGATACTTGAACTTGCTCACAGAAACAGCCAGGCATCGGTACCCTTCTTTGTATCAAGCAGAGGCTACGGATTTTTATGGAACAACCCGGCTATAGGAACGGCAGTCTTTGGAACCAACAAGACAGAGTGGTATGCAAAGAGTACAAAGAAACTTGATTATTTTATTACCGCCGGGGATACGCCGCTTAAGATAGAGGAAAATTACACTCTCGCAACAGGACGTACACCGATGATGCCGGAGTTTGGCCTCGGATATTGGCAGTGTAAATTGAGATACAGAAATCAGGAAGAGATATTAAATGTCGCCAGGGAGCATAAGAGACGGGGACTCCCCATCGATGCGATCGTAGTTGATTTCTTTCATTGGACCATGCAGGGTGATTTTAAATTTGAGCCAAGAGACTGGCCGGACCCTGAAGGAATGGTTAAAGAACTTAAAAACATGGGCATTGAGACAGTTGTGTCCGTATGGCCCACAATAGATGAGCGGAGTGAAAACTACGGACCTATGGCGGAAAACGGATATCTGGTAGATGCCGACAGAGGCTGCGGATATCATATGTCCTGGATGGGTAATACGGTTTTTTATGATGCCACCAATCCGAAAGCTCAGGAATATGTCTGGGAGAAGTGTAAAGAAAACTATTACGATAAAGGCATAAGGGTATTCTGGCTTGATGAAGCGGAGCCTGAGTACGGACCGTATGATTTTGATAATTATAGATATTATGCGGGATCGGCGCTTTCATGCTCCAATATTTACCCTGCAGGATATGCAAAGGGATTTTATGACGGACTTAAGAAAGCCGGAGAGACGGATATAATGAGCCTGGTCAGATGTGCATGGGCAGGCGCCCAGAAATACGGAGTACTCACCTGGTCGGGAGATATTTATTCATCATTCAGATCAATGAGAGAGCAGCTGACAGCCGGTCTTGATATGTCGGTAGCAGGCATACCCTGGTGGACCAGCGATATAGGCGGATTCCTCGGCGGTGATATTTCAGATGATCACTTTAAGGAACTGCTGGTCAGATGGTTTGAGTGGGGAGCATTCTGTCCGGTATTTCGTATGCACGGTGAGCGTTCGCCCTGGTATGAGAGAGAGCAGGAATTTATCGATAATGTGAGACAGCTTACAAGCGGTCAGGACAATGAAGTATGGAGCTTCGGCGAAGATAACTATGAAATCCTCAAAAAGTATTTATTTATCAGAGAAAAGCTTCGTCCGTATATACGAGAATGCATGGAGAGAGCCCACACCAAGGGCGAGCCGGTGATGCGTCCGTTGTTCTTTGATTTTTGTACTGATTTAAAATCATGGGATATCGATGATGAGTATATGTTCGGCCCTGACATTCTGGTAGCCCCCGTATTATCGGAGGGGGCAGAGAGCAGAAAAGTGTATCTGCCGGGAGGCGTGAAATGGAGAGAATCCAGCACCGGCAGGGTTTATGACGGTGGACAGACTGCCTCCGCAAATGCCCCGATAGACATAATTCCTGTATTTATAAGAGACGGAAAAGATATCGAAATATATTAAAATCTGAGTAAAAAAATGTGCTATGTTAATATGCGCATTTTTTTGTATTATTTTTTATGCAATTTATCCGTGCAAAATACACAAAAAACATTTCCAAACACCCACTTTTTGTTGTATATTTGTACATAAGAAAGTTAATTGGTAACTTATTTTTACTTTAATTTACTTAAAAACACCTTAAAGGAGGAAAAAATGAAAAAGAAGTTAATGAAAGCAGCTTCCCTGTTACTTGCTTCTGTACTTGCTCTCGGCAGTGTATTTATGTATACTCCCGTTTCCGCAAAGGCAGATGAAGTGGAGGGCGAGTTTGATGTCTTTGTTGCCGTAGGAGCAAATGAAGACTGGAGTTTGTGCTATGCAGGAGAGGATCTGGCTGACAGCGAGACCGTGACTAACTCTGCAATAACGTCAAAATCAGGAAAACTTGTCGAGGGAGGTACGGTATCCGTATCCGTCACATTTGCAGAGCCTGTTAATTATGTATGGTATGTGACGCCTGTTGTGCTGGCATCTGATATAGAGGAAGCAGATTTCACGGTAGAACTGTATGTAGACGGGAACCCGGTAGAACTGGGTAATCCTGATGGGAAAAACTGGTGGTATGAACAGACAGGACTTTTTGATGAAGATACGGCAGTCAGACTTTGCGGCGGATATAATGAATTTGCCTCGGAGGCATGCTGGGTAGAAGAGGATGTACTGAGTGGTGCATCAAAGATAGAATATGTCATCACAGCTAATAATATAAGGTTTGCAGGCGAACCGGAGGATACAGGTACAGAGGGTATCTCAGTGTCTGAATCTCGGGCTGTGGCAGATACAGTATCTGCAGACAGTAATCCTGTGGATGAGACCGGCGAAGCACCTCAGTATAATGAAGCATCGGCTTCGGGGGGCAATTACTACGACGGTACGGGGGTTGCTGTTGGAGTAGTAGGCACAGTGGTAGTGGTGAGTACTGCAACTGTACTGGTTCTTAAAAACAAAAAAGATAATAATAAAAAGAAAAAATAAAAGTACAACAGTTCTGAAACGCAGATTGTTTTATAATAACGCCGAAGTTAAAAAAACACATCAGCAAAAATCATCAACGATCAGCTGCAGCGATCTCGTCCCGTTATATTCATTCCATGAAGGATGATATGCAACAGAGAAAGTGATACCACCCTTACCTGCGAAAGCATCCTTAACCTTTGTCTCCCCATACCTCCCGATAAGGAGTGATTCCAGCTCCTCGTTTCTGTTAAAGAGTGTCAGTTCGGCAATTTCGCCGGTAGTATCTTTTACCCTGTATTTCCCGACAATGCCGTCTTTGCCAAAAACCTTTTTGCCCAGAATCTCAACATCTTTTCGCGCAAATGTACATGATTTGTTGCCATGGCCCGTAGGCTGCATATACTCGAGCTCATCCATGAGCTTTGGTGTACAGTATGCAAACGGTGCATCTGCGTCAATATACATTATGTCACGGAGTTCATCAAATGAGAGTGTGCAGTTTTTGTTTAGCCCGTCCCGTAGTCTCTCCACATCATCGGCAGACGCCATTGAAAAGCCGGCTGCCTGGGAGTGACCGCCGTACTTTGTAAAGATATCGGATACTCTGGTCATCTCTTCGTATATGTTGTAGCTCTCCACACTTCTGGCAGAACCCTTTACACCTTCGGCTCCGTCAGTTACTACAAAGACAGGTCTGGAATATTTCTCCCTGACTTTGCCGGCGACAATACCGGCTACAGATTCGTGACAGTCCGGGATGTATACGACCAGGACTTTATCTGATGTCATATTTTTTTCTTCTATATATTTAACAGCCTCTTTAATTGCGTTCTGGGTCATGGTTTTGCGACTCTCATTGAGTTCGCTCAGTTCAGTCGCCATTATCAGTGCGAGGCTTTCATCATCGCTAAGGAGCAGCTCAAGGGCACGCTCGGCTGTATCGACTCTGCCGGAAGCATTTATACAGGGCCCGAGTATATAGCCGCAGTGATAAGCAGTTATTTTTTTGCCTTTTATGCCGGATCTATTTATCAGTGCCCTGAGACCTGTATTTTTTGAGTCAGCCATGAGGGCGAGACCTTTCTTTACCAGTTCCCTGTTTTCACCGGTGAGCTCCATGATATCTGCCACGGTAGCGAGAGCAGCCAGCTCAGTGAGCTCACTCATCAGCTCATCCCTGCAGATCTTTATTTTTTCATAACCGGGGAGAGCGGCAGCGCAGGGACCATAGAGCAGTCCCTTTATAAACTTAAATGCCACATAGGCACCGCATATACCGGAGCATGGATATGTATCATCCTCACGCTTCGGGTCCACTACATAGTCGGCAGGAGGCATGGTATACACCTTTTTATTATCTGTCTCTGCAAACGGTACCTCGTGGTGATCTGTTATGACCACAGACATCCCGTAACGCTTTGCTTTTTCTATCTCGTTTACGGCTGCTATACCGTTATCACAGGTGATGATGGTATCGATACCATCATTATGAGCCTCGTCAATGATATTTTCGTTTAGTCCGTATCCGTCATTTATCCTGTGGGGGATGCGGGTATCCACATCAGCACCTGCGAGGTCGAGACCTTTTTTAAGTACGGCACTGGCGCACACGCCGTCTACATCATAGTCACCTACGATCCTGATCTTTTTACCTGATATGATTTTATCTGTGATGAACTTTACGGCTCCTTCCATGTCTTTTAATAGGAAAGGATCATGAAAAAGATTTTCATTTCCGTGAATATATGATTCGATATCCGTATCGTCGGTGATGCCGCGATTGACGAGGAGTCTGATGAAAAGCGGACTCACACCATGCTTTTTTGACAATCCGTTAAAATCAGCTCCGATTCTCTTTAATATCCATTTAGCCATTGGTATAACCCTCCCAAATGCACTATTTATTTAGTATACCATAATGGGTAAAGTATGATATACTCGTAAATGGTTTGTTTAAATGAAATAGTATGTGGAGGATTCGTAAAAATGAGCCAGACAGATAATAATATCAGTAAATCAAAGGCCAAGAGACTCGCTCAGGAGAATGCGAGAAAGGAACAGCGCAGAAAGAAACGCCTGGCAATATTCTGGGCAGTACTTATACCGGTATTAATAGTAGCTCTCATAGTGGGTATCGTGCTATATTACAGAAGCACCATCGTGGACTACAGTAAATATCTGACGAGCGAAGGTCTCGTTGATGTCAATATAGACAACTATGTAACCACATCATATCAGAACATGTCTTTCTCAAAGGCAGATTTGTTGCCGTCTGATGAGACAGTTGATGCCGATATAGAGGCAGAGCTTGATAATCATGCAACACTTGAGACAGATACGTCTTTAAAGGCTGCTGACGGAGACAAGGTTAATATCACATACACAGCTACAATGGACGGCATCGAATACGATACTGTATCTGCAAATGATGGCGGTTATGATATGACATTAGGTGAAGGCACTCTTGCACCCGAGGTTGATGAAGCAGTGATTGGCAAACATCCCGGAGATGAGGTTTCAGTAACTGTAAACCAGTCGTCACCGGATGCTTCAGGCAATGAAGTAGTCACCGTACTTGTATATGACATCACTGTTGAGGGTATCTGGGTAGCACCGGAGCTTGAGGCCATGGTCAGCGAATTTTATCCCGAGTATGCCGATGTGGATGCATACAGACAGAGCATCATCGACGGATATTATGACGAAAACCTGACGGAAGCCATCAGAGAGAGCATCTCCATTAACTGTGTGATCAACAGTGTTCCGGAAGGATACTATAACAATACAAAGAAGATCATAGAAAAGACAAATGAGGACAACTTTAATTACTACAAGGGTGTATATGCCTCATACGGTCTGACAATGGGCTCTATCTATGAGATGTTTGGATTTACGACCCAGGCTGAGTATGACTCATTTGTAGAGGAGCAGACAAGGACCCAGGTAAACTTTACACTGGCATGCCAGGCTATCTACAAGGCAGCAGGCCTCACCAATACAAAAGAAGATGTAAAGGCTTACTATACAGAACTTGGAGTGGACGATACCACATACAGTGAGAATATCCAGAGATACGGATACAACTACATGGCATCCAATGCAATGACAGGAAAGGTTGTTGAGTATCTTAAGGGTGTTGTAACAATCACAGAATAAGTTCATAAAAATTACGTAAAAAAATATATCCCCTCACACGCTAAGAGCACGCTCCGCTGCTCAATGCGTGTGAGGGGATATATTTTTTAAACTCCAAGATGTGATAGAATATAATCTGTATGGATAATAGAGAAGACATTCAAAAATACATATATGCTGAAGTCATCGTAAACATATCCCATGAGGCTGTGGACCGTCCGTTTACATACAGGATACCTGACAGCTTACGGGGTAAGGTGACGGAAGGCGTCGGTGTCAGTATACCTTTTGGCACAGGCAATACGGTGCGAAAGGGATATGTGGTAGCTCTTAAGGATACAGTCGATTTTCCGCCGGAGAGGATCAAGGATATCATATCCGTAAACGAAAAAGGCGTGGAGCTCGAGGGCAGGCTCATGGAGCTGGCCGTATGGATGAAAAAGAGATACGGCTCAACGCTGATATCATGTATCCAGACAGTCCTCCCGGTAAAGAAAAAGATAAAGAATATGTCATATAAGACAGTAAAGCTAAATGTATCCGGGGAGCAGGCCCTTGAGTTAATAGGCTCATGCAGGAGAAACCAGCAGGCGAGAAAGACCCTGCTAAACGCACTCATACAGAGCCCGTCCCTGCCTCTTGATATGATAAAGCAGCGCCTCGGCGTATCTGTATCAGTTGTAAATGCCCTTGAAAAGCAGGGGACAGTGGAGATAACGGAGTCAAGAGAGTACAGGATACCCAAGGTATCGGGTTCATATGAGAAAAAAGACATAACCCTGTCTGAGGAGCAAAGGAGTGCTGCAGATCATATACTGGCAAGGATGCACAGCGATGATCCGGGAGTAACACTGCTCCACGGTATCACAGGCTCCGGCAAGACTGAGGTCTATATGGAACTCATCGATGATGCCATTAAAAACGGAAAGCAGGCAATAGTCCTCATCCCCGAGATAGCATTGTCTTTTCAGACACTGCTCCGGTTTTATGCCAGATACGGGAAA
>DFKO01000123.1 GCA_002373855.1 Lachnospiraceae bacterium UBA3643 | reverse complement strand
TATGGATATGAGCGTTGCAGGTCCTCTTTCAACAGCACTTGCATCATCAAAGCTCACCGGCGAGTTCGGAGTGAAGATGCTTGCAAAAACACTTGATACACAAAAGACAGAAGCCGCTGGCCTCATGAAAATGATGGATGCAGCAGCAATGGAGCGCAGTGTTAACCCTGCTGTCGGAGGCAACATTGATTTAAGCGTTTAAAAAAAGAACCTTTTCGGTTCTTTTTTTATTTCCGGTATTTTATATTTTTCTTATGACGCCGTCATTTATCTCTATCTTTCTCTCTTTATAGAGATGTCCTACTGCTCTCTTAAATTCACTCTTGCTCATCCCTGTCTCCCGCTTTATTACCTCCGGGCTTGCCTTTTCGGTAAAGGGCAGGACACCGCTGTATGAATCAAGGAGTTCCAGGATCTTATCCATATCAGGATACATCTGTACATACGACTTCTCCCTGATACTGAGATTCAGTTTTCCGTCATCCCTGACAGATGTCACTCTTGCTTTTATATTATCGCCGGGTTTTACATCGCCTGTACATTCTTTTCTCGGAATGATTGCGGAATATATATCGTCTACAGCCACAAATAGTCCAAACCTGTCACTGTCCTCGTATACTGCTCCGGACACCTCATCTCCGGTTTTATACGGAGAATCGGTGCGGAGATTTTTATATACATTCATTGTGGCGCACAGTCTGTCGCTCTTATCCACGTAGAGAGATACGAGTACCTCGTCGCCCTCTTTTACCCTGCATGTCTGCTGACGATACGGCAGGAGCAGTTCTTTAGGGAGTCCCCAGCTTAGGAATGCGCCTATCTTTGTGACCTGTGAGACCTTTAATCTCCCGGGCTTTTCCATGGTGAGCAGTGGCTCCTTTGTTGTAGCTATCAGCCTGTCTGACGAATCCTTATAAAGAAATACTTCTGCCTCATCGCCGACGTTTATACCCTCCGGCACATACTTTTCCGGCAGGAGTACTCTCTCCGGCTTACCGTTTTCATCTCTCCCCGGATTTAATTCCTCAAGGTATACACCAAACTCTACCTTCTTTGCGACCTTAAGTGTCTGCTTCTCACCTATTTTAAACATGTGTCTGTCCGTCCTGTCTGTATATATCGTTTGATTACTTAACTGTTACTGATGTGATATGAGGGTTAACTCCCTGATACCAGTAGAGGAATCCTGTGAGGTCCACTGTATCGCCTACGTTAAGAGCCTTTACTGCCTCGTATACATCTGAGCCTGCACCTGTAAGGTATGACTCAACAGTAAATGTATATGTCTCGCCGTTTACGGATACGTTAAAGTATAGGTCATCACCGTCTGAACCTGATCCGTCCCAGTTGTACATAAATGCATCACCGTCATCATTGGCAGCCTCAACTGTCATATCCTTAAATGATACGAGCTGGTTTTGGTAATTGATGATATCATCTGTACCGAGCTTGTCTGTTACATCAACTGCTGATGCCTCAAATCCGCCTTCCTCGATCTCAAATGTTGAATCGATGATCTCAACTTCGCCTTCCCACTCTGACTTGTATCCTGTGACCTTGATCTTTGTACCGATCACAAGCTTGTCATACTCTTCCTGGGAGCAGGGCATATTGTAAAGGAAATAAGCTCCGTCTGCATCCTGTGTATAGAATGTAGCCATGCCTACTCCGTCATTTTCCCACCAGCCCTGTTTAGCCTGTACATAAGTCTCTACAGTTACCTCTGTCTCAAGGTCTGCTGCCATATACTCTTCATATGTCATTACGCCTTCTGACTTTTCTGTATCAGCCTGGTTGAGTACTGTCTCTGCCTCAGTATTATTCTCTGCCTCTGCTGTCTCGTTCTGTCCACATGCTGTCATTGCAAGAGCCACGCTGAGCATTAATGCGAATGCTAACTTCTTTTTCATGATTTCTCCTCCGTTATAAAGCCAAAAAAATAATAGCCGTTTTTTATATACGGCTATTATAGTAATTGAAATACAATATGTTAACAATAAACAAAAATGACGATATTTTTTATAAATCAGTCATATTCTATATCATTATTGCCATATCGGAATATGACTATTTTTCGTCCCTGCTCTTTTTCATCATTACATGTGTAAAGCCCGAGATCAGCGCGCCCCATACAAGGCAGAGTCCTGCGATGAGCAGCTTTGATGCCACAGGCATCTTTCCAAACTCCTGTCTCACTGATGTCTCGCCCAGGCTGTCCAGTCTGTAGAGGCTGATGATATCGCTGTAGAGCTTATCCATGTATGCCTGATCAATCGTCTCGCCTCTTCTGGTCGATTTGGTGACATTTTCCACAAGGGCTCCCGCTGCATCTCTTAACGATGTGGATCCGTTAAATACAGGTGTGACAAAAGTATTATTGACATTATCAAGTATGAGTTTTGATGCCTGTATCTTTACGCTGTAGTACATCTTGTTGTCCATGCCCTCTTTTGAGAGATAGTCAATATATGTTGATGTTTCCTGGGCCTTTGTTGTGACCGGTATATATCCTTCCGTCATGGCATATGCTGTCTGTATCTCATTTGTGAGCAGATACTCAGCAAAGAGCCATGATGCCAGTACCTCCTGGCTGTCAGGTTTATTAAAGATACAGATCGACGGTCCCTGAGAAATCATTTTTGGATCCTGCGTATCAAACTGGGGTACAGGCCTTACGGCAGTCTCAAACTCCACAAATGCATCCTCATCAATGTCTGCAAGGGGAGCATCCGATCCCATCCATGTAGCTCCGGCCGTAGAGTCGATTGCAAATATACACTGACCTGCATTTAAAAAGTTTGCCGGATATCCGGATATCTTAAATGTAGAAAAGCCTCCATCTTTAACGATATCACTTATTGTAAAGAGCAGTTCCTTGGTTTTATCGTTAAACAGAAGTATATTGCCGTTATCGTCGGAATATTCACCGCCGGCCTGCTTTATCATCTGTATCATCATATTATCCGTTGATTTATATATAAACGGTATCATTACCTTCTGACCGTTTACAATGAAGTTGCCGTCATCGTCTTTTTCAAGAGCAGCTTTTGATACTTCATATACAAAGTCCCATGTGAGTACATCAGGTACTTCATATCCGAGTTTTTCCACGTATGTCTTGTTTATATAGCAAGCCTCCGAAGAACGCATGTAAGGCACTGCATAATATGAATCACCGATTTTGCACTCCTCGAGAAACTTAGGCACAATCTCATCCTTTGAAGGAGAGTCAAACTTTACCTCACTGCCTCCGAGTCCGTACTCCGGATCATCAAGTATCTCATCAAGAGGCACTACCGTATTGTTGCCTGTAATATATGTAGCGATATGATCCGGATATGTGATACATACATTGGGCGTCGTACCTGTTGATATATTTGTGATCACGTCATTATAGATTTTGCCGTAATCCGTGTACAGTCTGATATTTACATGGACATTGGGATACAGCTTCTCAAATCCGTTTATAGCATCCTGATAAATCTGGGTCTGAGATTTATTTGTATCATTTTTAGCCCAAAAGGTAATCTCGATATGCTTTGATTCATCAAACGAATCAGGCATGACAAAATCTTCTCCGGCTTTTCTGCCGTGGCATCCGGTGAGCATCATTACAGCCAGGACAATATATAAAAGAATCGTTCCTTTTCTTCTCATCCTTTTGTGCCTCCTCTTATGACACCCTCCATTATCATCTTTCTGAAATACAGGAAGAGCAGTAGGAGCGGTACGGAGATTGCTGCAACAGCAGCCATCATGGCAGGTATATTTTCACGGCCGAATCCGTTTTCCCTGATTTCCTGGATACCGTTTGATACCAGGAAATATTTGGAGTCGTCTGTGATAAGTCTCGGCCATACATAGAGGTTCCAGCACTCTATTATCTTGAGGATTATGATAGTCACAACCGTTGGACGACATATAGGCACCAATACTCTTGTCAGATATTTGAAATCGGATGTACCGTCTACCTTGGCTGCCCGGTAGAGATTCTCCGGCACGGTCTCAAAATTTTCCTTAAGGAGATAAATATAAAAAACCGATGTGACAGACGGCAGTATGAGTCCGGAAAATGTATTTCTCATGCCCATATTTGTGATCGTCACATAGTTTGTGATGACTACCAGCTCGTTTGGTATCATCATCAGTGAGAGATACAGACCAAATACCAGGTTCCTGCCCTTAAATTTCATCCTCGAAAAAGCAAATGCCGCAGGAGTTGTCACGACAATCATGAGGATAGTCGTGATAGCGGTAAATACAAAAGTATTTACACAGTATCTGCCAAGGCTCACTGTGGTAAACGCATCCACATAGTTTTGTAGAGTCGGATGAGCCGTAAACAGCTTAGGTATGTACTCTGCATTGTACTGGCCGTAATCCTTGACTGATGTCAGTATCATCCAGTAAAACGGAAAGAGTACTATAACCGCGCCTATCGACAGTATCAGATATATTAATATTTTTTTGATTCCAATTTTATTTTTACCCATATCAAGTACCCGGAGATTTTAGTAAACAGCCTTTTTACTGCTGACTGTTAAGTTAATGCAGGTGATAGTAAATATAATGGTAAAGAGTATAAGTGCAGCTGCGGAAGCGTACGAAGGATATCCTCCGCTGTCACCGTAGAGCATGTCGTATATGTATCCTACCAGTGTATTCATGCCTGCACCGTTAAGGTCAGTACCAAACAGTGCAACCTCATCACTGTACGCCTTGAACGCTCCGATAAATCCTGTGATGACAAGATAAAAGATCATAGGCGAGATCATGGGCAGTGTTATCTTAAAGAATATCCTGGCCGATGATGTACCGTCTATCTTTGCCGCCTTATAGTAATCCTCGTTAACTGACGCCATGGCACTGGTCAGTATCAGTATCTTGAACGGAAGTACTACCCATATCGTATATATACTCATCACGAGGATTTTAGCCCAGTAAGGTCCGTCTATGAAATCGACACTCTGACCTCCGAATGCGTTTATCAGCAGATTTATCATACCGTCCGAATATGCGGTCTTTTTAAACAGGATCATAAATACGAGACCAAGTGCCAGTGTGTTTGTCACATAAGGCAGGAAATAAATGGTCTGGTAAAATTCCCTCAGCTTTTTTATGGACGATATGCATCTGGCTATCAGTATGGCTATGCATGTGGATACAGGCACAGTGATGATAACCAGGATAAACGTATTTTTTAATGCCTGGACAAAATACGGATCGTGAAGCACATAATTAAAATTGTAAAATCCCACGCCGGTATATGTCTGTGAAGCAAAGTTAAACTGTTCCTCAAACGAATAGACGAGTACGTCAACCATGGGATAAATGAAAAACGCAGCCAGAAAGAGAAGTGACGGCAAAAGGAACAGCCATCCTCTCACATCTGCGGCCTTTATACGTTTCTTCATAAAAGAATCCTCTCCCCTGAAAGCTCAAACAAAAACATCTTGTTCTCTTTATATGAAAATTTAATAGGTCCCTTTTCTATGCCCCGGGCCTCATCGGAACTGATGATGACACGGATGGTCTCCTCAAGACTTGCGTCATGGGTTGCCACTATACTTGTATCACGGCCTGTTGTCTCGATGTTTCTGACATTACATGTAAGAGTGCCGTTTTCATCGATCACAAAGCCCTCGGGTCTGATAGCCACAAAGAGGTCTTTGTCAGGAGTATTTTTCATCTCCATAAATACTTCATCACGGATGATCAGTTTCTCATTCTGCACAAATCCCCTGAGTACGTTTATCTTGGGATTGCCGAGGAACTGGGCGACAAAGAGGTTTGCCGGCTCATCGTATACACTCTGGGGTGCGCCTATCTGGTTTATCACACCGTTTTCCATCAGGATGAGCTCATCTGCTATACTCATTGCCTCTTCCTGGTCATGGGTTACAAATACAGTCGTTATGCCGGTCTCCCTCTGTATGCGCCTTATTTCTTCCCTTGTCCTTAACCTTAATCTTGCATCAAGATTTGACAGGGGCTCATCGAGGAGCAGTACCCTGGGATTTTTTATCAGCGCTCTCGCGATGGCTACTCTCTGCTGCTGTCCGCCTGAGAGTTCCTTGGGTCTTCTGTCCATAAGGTCTTCTATCTGGACGAGCTTTGCGACATCCTTTGCCTTTCTTTTCATCTCATCCATCGACAGTCTCTCTTCGCCCTTAAGATTCTGAAGGGGGAATATGATATTCTGAAGTACTGTCAGATGTGGATAAAGAGCATAATTCTGAAATACGAGACCGATACCCCTGTTTTCCGGGGGTACATTTGTCACATCCTCATCATCAAAAAATATCTGTCCGCTTGTAGGCTCCTCAAGTCCGCTTATGAGATTTAATGTTGTGGACTTGCCGCAGCCCGAAGGGCCAAGGAGTGCCACAAGCTTCCCATCCGGTATCTCAAAGTTAAAATTATTCACAGCAGTTACATCGGGATCCTTTTTACGTCTTCCCTCAAAAACTTTTGTGAGATTTTTAAGTACAATCTTCATCTGTTAATCCTGCCTCTAAATATGTAGGAACTTTTTTCATAAACCTAATATTACCATAACATCCGATCGTTCGTCATCCTTGTTATATCATCTCAAGAGCATTTACCATCTCGATAGCGGAAAGTGCACAATCATATCCCTTATTGCCTGCCTTTGAGCCGGCTCTCTCGATGGCCTGCTCGATATTTTCCGTTGTGATCACGCCAAAGAGTACAGGCTTACCGGTACTTAGTGATACACTTGCGATACCCTTTGATACCTCAGCGCATACATAATCATAATGTGTTGTGGATCCGCGGATCACGGCGCCCACTGCTATGACTGCATCATACTTGTCAGACTCTGCCATCTTCTTTGCAGCAAGGGGTATCTCAAATGCTCCCGGTACCCATACGACAGAAATGTTTTTGTCATCAACGCCGTGACGTACCAGTCCGTCAACTGCACCGTCTAAAAGTTTCTGTACGATAAAGCTGTTGAAACGTGATGCCACGATTCCGACCTTCATCCCTTTTTTTGCTACTACATTTCCTTCAATCAGATTAATGCTCATTTTGTTTTCTCCTTTGTATATGTTTTGTATTTATGTTGGTTTGTCTTTAATAATTATCCAAGTTTTATCTGCTGGAATATATGACCCATTCTTTTCTGTTTTGTCTCAAGATAAAATTCATCATACTTTCCGGGCTCTATCTCAATGGGTACACGCTCTTTTATCTTAAAATCAAATCCTTCCAGTCCGTATATCTTGTCAGGATTGTTTGTGAGGAGTCTTAGTGATTTTACTCCGAGGTTCTGGAGTATCTGGGCTCCGTTCCAGTATTCCCTAAGGTCCGGTGCAAAGCCGAGCTTAATATTGGCATCCACCGTATCAAAACCTTTTTCCTGGAGTTCATACGCCTTTAATTTATTGATGAGGCCTATACCTCTGCCCTCCTGTCTCATATACAGGATGATGCCCCTGCCTTCCTTCTGTACCATGTCCATGGCCTTTGCCAGCTGGGGACCGCAGTCACATCTGGCCGATCCGAATACATCACCGGTGAGGCACTCCGAATGGACACGGCAGAGGATATCCTCTCCGTCTCCTATCTCTCCGCAGATCAGTGCCACATGATGTTCTCCGCTTATGTCATTTACATATCCGTTTATCTTAAACTCACCATGGGTTGTCGGGAGCTTTGCCGATGCCTCCAGTATCATATGATTTTCATGACGGCGCAGGTAATCCTGGAGCTCCTTGATCGTGATAAATACAAGGCCGTGCTCCGTTGCCATCTTCTGCAATTCCTCGGTACGCATCATCGTACCG
>DFKO01000043.1 GCA_002373855.1 Lachnospiraceae bacterium UBA3643 | reverse complement strand
TATATATCGGGAGGAGATTATCTGTTCGGAAAGGTTTTTTACACTTATTACAGCTATTCGGTAAATGCACCCTTAGAGGTTGTGATAGACGCATATCCTGCTTATCCGTCAATATATATGGACAGTGAACCTACGGAAAAAAACCTTTATGTATACATTTTGTATGCACCGGTAAAGGAGCCTGTATCAAACGGCTATTCATATGAACTTTATGATCCGTATGATTATTATGATGCAATGAGCGGTGATGCCAAGCTGATGTCATTAATAGACTTTTTCCATTCAATTGACGGAGTCGCTATTCCGATGGCGATCATCTGCTTTGTCGGTGGGATAGTATGCTTTGTGATCATTACAATGAGTGCCGGACATCAAAAGGGAAAGGACGGTATCGTGCTTTCATGGTTTGACCGTATTCCGTTTGAAATAACCGGATTCATACTGGTCCTTGCGGAAATGCTTCCGGTATCATGTCTTGTACAGATATCGGAAATACTGACAAGAGAGCTTTGGAGTGTCGTGTCAGTAGGAGATATCGTATATATATACTTTACGGCTTTCTTCATATTGATACTTATCCCGCTCATTCTTTATGAAACCGTCGTTGCCCGTATAAAAGCAAAGCGGTTTATCAAAAATACGATTACAGGTAAGCTCGTAATCTTTATTGTAAATAAGATTAGATCATTTTCAGGCTGGATCGTTACACATACTTCAGTAGCGAAGAGGATTATAATCTGCCTCCCGGCGGTATGCATTATCTCTATACTTGAAGCTGCCATCATACAGGACTCAGGCATGGGATTTGCATTTCTCTTTCTTGCGGCAAGAGTAATCGAGATAGCCGTGATCCTCTATCTTGTCTACGGATATACAAAGCTTCGCGAGGGCGCTTCGAGAATAGCTGTGGGAAATCTGGACGAGCCGGTTAATGAAAAGCATCTCTATCCGGACTTTAGGCTGTTTGCGAGAGATCTCAATAATGCAGGTGAGAGTATTCAGCTTGCCGTGGATGAAAAATTAAAGAGTGAAAAGCTCAAGACCCAGCTTATTTCCAATGTATCACATGATATAAAGACGCCGCTTACTTCAATAATCAATTATGTCGATCTGATGCAAAAGGGAGATATCGCAGAGGAGGAAAAGGCGGAATATCTCGATATACTTGCAAAGCAGTCGGAGAGACTTAAAAAGCTCATACAGGATTTGATCGATGCGTCAAAGGCCTCATCGGGAGCAGTAGAGGTAGATTTAAAGTCCACTGATATCTGCACTTTATTACGACAGGTAACGGGGGAATATTATGATAAGTTTGAAGAAAAAAATCTGACGCTTGTATCGAAAATACCGGAGGAGTCCTGTATTGTAAATGCAGACAGCAATCTTCTCTGGCGTGTGATGGACAATCTTTTCATAAATGCATATAAATATGCAATGCCGGGTACGAGAGTATATACGGAGATTAATAAAGACGAAAACGGCACGGTATCGTTAAGCATCTCAAATATCTCAAAGGAGCCTCTCGGTATTTCAGAGGAGGAGCTCATGGAGCGATTTGTAAGAGGCGATGCATCAAGAAATACGGAGGGCTCTGGACTGGGGCTCTCGATCGCTAAAAGTCTGATGGAGCTCATGAACGGAAGTCTCACACTTAAGATTGACGGAGATATGTTTAAAGCAGTACTTAAAATGTGATTCCGAAAGCCACGCAGATTGCTTTCGGATTGGGGGCTTGCGATAGGGATCGTTCCTCAATTTACCGGGGCTATCAAGACTGCGATCTCGAATAACGGATATACCGCAAGAACAGTAAGCAATACACTGTGAAAAATGATAAAATATGACGAAATACGATAAATATGATGAAATTTGATAAATATGATGAAATATGATAGAATATGATAGAAATGTAGATTATGAAAGAATTCATCATTTAACCGGAGGGTCATAATGAAGTCAAAGAATCCGTTTACCTTAACATTCGGGAAGAAGCCGGAAAGCTTTATATCAAGATATGAAAATACCAGTACAATCATTGATACATTCTGTAATTCATCCCTCAGTCAGACATACCTCATAGAGGGTATTCGTGGCAGCGGTAAAACCGTATTGATGACTGCTGTTGCGAATGATTTTAAGGAAAAAAGCGAGTGGATTGTTATAAATCTGAATCCTTCACTCAATCTGCTTGATGATATGGCAAGGCGACTTAATGATGCCTGCAAGACCATCCCAAATATTTTTAGCAAAGGCTTTAATCTTTCCTTCGCGGGTGTAGGTGTGGGGATAGACCTTAACGAACAACTGCTTGACAATATAAGTATTATCAAAAGTATTCTTGATGCGTTAAAGAAAAAAAAGAAAAAAATACTCATAACAATAGATGAAGTTATGAATGATGTCAATATGAGAACTTTTGCCAGTCAATTTCAGATATTTATTCGGGAAGACTATCCTCTATATCTGATAATGACAGGACTGTCAGAGCATATATATGAGATCCAGAACGATCCGTCTTTGACATTTTTATTAAGGTCGCCGAAAATCGTAATGGAGCCTTTGAGTACTTTGCAGATTACCCGTAAATACAGTGAATTGCTGTCTATTGATGAGACTTCTGCTAAAGAACTGTCAGGAATCACCAAAGGCTATGCGTTTGCTTTCCAAGCGCTTGGAGCTGTATATTGGGAGTATAAGGATAATCCGGATATGACAAAGATTCTGAATAAACTTGATGAAATGCTTGATGATTATGTATATCGCAAGATATGGGCAGAACTTACGGATAATGAGAAGAAGATAGTCCTGGCAATAACCCATGACAATACCAGGACTGCGGAAATCTGTGAATCAGCCGATATAAAGCCCAATTCTTTTTCGCAATACAGAACAAAACTTATAAGAAAAGGACTGCTTGTTTCGGGTGGCTACGGGAATAATTCACTTGCCTTGCCAAGATTTAACGAAATAGCGCGCTTATATTAGAGACATAAAAGATATTAAGATACTACTAAAAAACGACTGACCGGATTAAAGGTCAGTCGTTTCAGACTGAAGACAAACCCCATTTTTGTTTAAGACTTTTTCAAAAATGGGGGATTTTTTTGCTTTTAAGCAACTTTAGACGAAAATAATCGTAAAAAAGTAAAATAATAAAATA